>SLRI01000399.1 GCA_007131045.1 Rhodospirillales bacterium | reverse complement strand
GTGATCTGCGCCGTGTTGGGGCGCACCGGCAGCCGTTCGGCGGGGTTGGCGACGACGAGGTCGAAATGGTGGAAGCCGGCACCCGGCGGGCCGATCACCACCGCCCGGGTGGCGCCACGGCTGCGCTCCTTGACCTCGCGGGCAATCGCGGCGGCATCGGCGCCGGCGGCGATCACGATGTCCGGATAGGGGGTCTCGAGACTGCCCTCGGGCGCGCGCACCGAGCCGAAGAGGCCAGTCTCCAGCGGCTTCTCCGTGCAGGGTAGCCCCAGGGCCAGGGCCAGTGCCTTGACCTGCTCGTCGCGCGCCGCGTTGCCGTCGAGCAGCGCCCAGACCCGGCCCGGGCTGGGCATGGGCCGGCGGCGGAGGGTGAAACGGCGGACCGTGCCCGGAATGGCCGCCGCCTTGTCGGCGACCGTCAGGCTCCAGCTCTTGCCGGGATGGCGTGCGCCGATCTCGTCCAGCCGCTGCCGCCACCACTCCGCACTGCCGAGCCCCGCCTCGGCGGTGCCGATGGCATCGACATGGACGAGCTTGCTTGCCGCCTCGAACAGCCGGTGCAGCAGCCAGGGCAGATCCGCCGGCGGCAGATGCGCCAGCACGCCCGTGGCCACCACCACATCCGCCGCCGCATCCGGCCAGCGGGTCGCCGCATCCAGCGTCAGCGTGTCCTGCGCCAGCGCGGCGCCGAGCGAGGACGCCGGCTTCTCGCCCGGCAGCCGCACCTCGAGCACGTCTTTCACCCCGAGATCGCGGACCAGGTCGGTGACCAGCCGGCCCGGCGCCGGCGGCGGCTCGGCCTCGGCCCGCTCGGCGGTCAGCGCGGCAGCGAAGTCCGGACTGGGTGCGTCGCTGGTGAAGACCTCGTAGCCCTCGGCGTCGGCCGCCCGCTCGAGGTCGTACCAGACATAGGCCAAGGGGTTGGGATGATACGAATAGGCCTCGGGGAAGGGCTGCCAGGGCTGCTGGTGGAGGGCCGTATAGTGCAGGCACTTGGTCCGGCCCTCGACGTATTCCTGGTCACGGGCGTTCCAGTGCGGGTCGAGCTCGCCCCACAAGCCCGGCGTCGCCGAGGGCTTGTCGATCAGCGCGTGCTTGCCCAGCGTGGCCGCCGTCTCGCGGTTCCACATGTCGAGCATCCGGGCACAATCGATCAGCATGACCGAGGTGTCCTTGGCCGAGATCGCGAGATAGCCGTGATTGCCCATCTCGAGATCGAACAGCAGCGCCGGATCGGCGAGATAAATCTGATCGACGTCGTTGTAGATCGCCCGGCCGGTGCCGCCGGCGAACGAGGGAATGGCGTAGCGGTAGTTGGTGAAGCCGGTCCGCCAGCGGGAGCGGTCGAAGCCCATCACGTTCTTCATCAGATGGATTTCGTAGACCCGGCCCGGATCGCGAACCTTTTCGATCGAATAGAAGAAGATCCGCTCGGCCCGGTATTGCGCCTCCTCGGTGCCGAGGAAGATGCGTACCGGCGGCAGCTCCTTGGCCGGGTGGCCGGGGCGGACGTCGAGGACGACCCGGGTCGGGTCCCGGCGGAAGAATGGCCAGCGATCGGGGCGCTCGAGGCCGAGGCCGTGCGCGGGATTTTCGGGCATGCTCTTCTTGATCTACTCGGTGGCTGCAGAGAATCTTCGCGCGCTTGGTAGGCTTCGGCGGCGCAACCGTCAATTTTCCCGACTGTCGCGGTCGACCAGGGCACCGCGGTCGAGATCCGGGCCATCATGCCCTTCGCCGCCCACCTTCGCCGCCTGCAGCTCCAGCCATTCCCGGGTCAGGGCGAGCCCGAGGGCGAGCAGCACCGGCCCGAGGAAGAGGCCGAGAATGCCGAACGTCATCACGCCGCCGAGTATCCCGAAAAAGACCAGGAGGAACGGCAGCTTGCTGCCCCGGCTGATCAGGTAGGGTTTGAGGACGTTGTCGACCGCACCGACGATCACCGCGCCATAGGCCATGATGAAGATGCCGGCGAAGAGATGGCCGCCATAGAACAGCCAGATGCCGGCCGGGACCCAGACCAGCGACGAGCCGGCCACCGGGAAGAGGCCGAGAATGAAGGTCAACGTGGCCAAGAGGAACGGCTCGGGCACCCCGGCGATCCAGAGGCCGAAGAACAGCAGCACGGCCTGGATCATCGCCGTGCCGATCACCCCGTAGACGACGCTGCGGATGGTCCCGGCCGCCACCTCGATCAGGTGCTGCGCCCGCTCGCCGACCACGCTGAACACCGACTGCTGCAACAGACCCGCCGCCCGGTCGCCGTCACGGTAGATGAAGAAGGCGACCAGGACGCTGATCGCGAGCTCCAATATGCCGCGGCCGATGCCGAGCCCGCCCCTGATCGCCGCATCGCCGAAGGGGGCCAGATAGGGGCCGACGGCGGAGAAGAAATCGCCGGTGGTGCTGACCGTGCCGCGCCAGGTGTCGCCCAAGAGATCGCCGATGATCGGCCAGCCGAGCAGCCAGCCGGGCGGCTCGCCGAGGCCCTCGCCGGTCTCCCAGTAGTGGCTCAGCTGCGCCACTATCTCCTCGGCGCGGTCGGCGAGGGCGGTGGCCAGCAGCACCAGCGGCACCACCAGCATGGCGGCCAGCACCAGCGTCATCAGGAGGGCCGCGGTGAGGTTGTGCCCGCCGAGAAACGCTCGGAGCTGGCGCTGCAGCGGCCAAGTGGAGAAGACGAGAATGATCGCCCACAACAGCGAGGAGAAGAACGGCCGGAGCACCAAGACGCAGCCCGCGGCCAAGAGGCCGAGCATCACCCAGCCCACGACCTCGTTCAGCCGCGTCCCGACCCCGAAGAAGGACCGCGCCGCCATCGGCTCAGCCCTTGCCCTTCACCTCGATGCCGACCAGCCGCTCGTAGACCTTGACCACCGCACTGTCGTCCTCGCCGCCGTGGCCGGATCCTGCCGCCGCCAGGTACTGCTGATGGGCTGCAGCCGCGATCGGCAGCGGAAAGCGCCTGGCCTTGGCGGTCTCGAGCACGATGCCGAGATCCTTGACGAAGATCTCGACCGCCGAGAGCGGGGTGAAGTCGCGCGCCAGGATGTGCGGCACCCGGTTGGTGAACATCCAGGAATTGCCGGCCGAGTTCGAGATCACCTCGAAGAGGGTGTCCGGATCGGCGCCGCACGCGGTCCCGAGCGCCATCGCCTCGCAGGCGGCCGCGATGTGCACGCCGGCCAGGTGCTGGTTGATCATCTTGACCGTCGAGCCGATGCCGGGCTCGTCGCCGAGCCGGTAGACGGTCTTCGCCATGGCCTCGAAGGCCGGGCCCGCCGCCTCGAAGGCAGCCGCGCTGCCCGACGCCATGACCGAGAGTGCTGCGGCCTCGGCCCCGGCCCGGCCGCCGCTGATCGGCGCATCCAGTAGCGCCAGGCCCATCTCGTCGAGCCGGGCGCCGAGTTCCCGGACGAACGGCGGCGGCACGGTGCTGTGCAGGACCACCACCCCGCCCTCGCCGAGCAGCGC
>SLRI01000097.1 GCA_007131045.1 Rhodospirillales bacterium | reverse complement strand
TAGGTGAGCCCGAGCCGGCGCTGCAGATCCTTCATCAGGTTCAAGATCTGCGCCTGGACCGAGACGTCGAGCGCCGAGGTCGGCTCGTCGCAGACCAGGAACTCCGGCTCGCCGGCGAGCGCCCTGGCGATCGAGATCCGCTGGCGCTGGCCGCCCGAAAACTCGTGCGGGTATTTTTTCGCGTCCGCCGGGTCGAGCCCGACCCGGCTCAACGCCCGGGCGATCCGCTCGTTCCGGTCGCGGCGGCCCGACGCCAGGCCGAAGGCACGGATCGGCTCGGCGATCACGTCGCCCACCCGCCAGCGCGGGTTGAGGCTGGCATAAGGGTCCTGAAAGATCATCTGCAGGCGGCGGCGGAACTGGTCGTCCCTGGACCGGCTGATGTCCTCGCCGGCGAGCCGCACCACCCCCTTGTCCGGCCGCAACAGGCCGACCACGAGCTTCGCCACCGTCGACTTGCCGCAACCGGATTCGCCGACCAGCGCCATGGTCTCGCCCTGGCGGATCCGAAAGCTGACGTCGTCGACCGCGTGCAGATAGCGCCGGGGTGCGCGCCGCAACAACCGGGTGAGCAAGGGCTCCGAATAGTCGAAGGCCTTGGCCAGGCCCTCAACCTCGAGAAGCGGGACCTCCAGCGGCGGTGCTTCAGCCATTCGCGCTCACCACCTCGCTCGGCGGCGCCGGGCGCTCGCGACCCGGGGCATGGAGCCAGCAGGCGGCCCGGGCGTCACCCGGCGTCGCCATCAGCTCCGGCCGCTCGACCCGGCAGCGGTCGAACGCCTCCGGGCAGCGCGGGTTGAAGGCGCAGCCCTTCGGGATACTGCCGAGCCTGGGCATCGAGCCGTCGATCTGGGTGAGCCGCTCGATGTCGTGGCCGATCACCGGGATCGAGCCCATCAGCCCCTTGGTGTAGGGGTGCTTGGCGGCCTTGACGACCTCGCGCACCGGGCCGATCTCGACCAGCCTGCCGGCGTACATCACCGCCACCCGATCGGCGGTCTCGGCGATCACCCCCATGTCGTGGGTGATCAGCATCACCGCCGCGCCGTGCTCGCGGCAGAGCCGCTTGATCAGCTGGATGATCTGCGCCTGGATCGAGACGTCCAAGGCCGTGGTCGGCTCGTCGGCGATGATCAGCTTCGGATCCGCACAAAGTGCAAGAGCGATCACCACCCGCTGCCGCATGCCGCCCGAGAACTCGTGCGGGTAGGCACCGAGCCGCTGCTCGGCGCCGGGAATGCCCACCTCCCGCAAGAGCTCGACCGCGCGGCCGCGGGCCGCCTTGTCGTCGAGCCCGGTGTGGGTCTGGATCGTCTCGATCAGCTGATCGCCGATGGTGAACAGCGGATTGAGGCTGGTCAGCGGGTCCTGGAAGACCGCACCGATGTGCTGGCCCCTAATCCGCCGCATCTCTTCGTAGGGCAGATTGTCGATCCGCCGCCCCTCGAGCCTGATGCTGCCGCCGGCGATCCGCCCAGGCGGGTCGAGCAGGCCGATCACCGCCATGCCGGTCAACGACTTGCCGGCCCCGGATTCGCCGACCACGCCCAGAACCTCGCCCGGCTGGATCGAGAACGACACGTCGTCCACGGCCAAGAGCGGGCCGCGTCGGGTCGGAAACTCGATCCGCAGGTGATCGACTTCGAGCAGTGGCGCCAAGCCCGCCCCCTATCTGAGCTTCGGATTGAAGGCGTCCCGCAGCCAGTCGCCGAGGAGATTGACCGAGAGCACGAGGATCACCAGGGCGCCCGCCGGAAAGAAGGTGATCCACCATTCGCCCGAAAACAGGAAGTCGTTGCCGATCCGGATCAGCGTGCCGAGCGAGGGCGTGGTCGGCGGCACGCCGACGCCGAGGAACGAGAGCGTGGCCTCGGTGATGATGGCGAGTGCCAGGCCGATCGTCGCGATCACCAGGACCGGGCCCATGACGTTGGGCAGGATGTGGCGGACCATGATGCTCCAGGGGCGGATGCCGATCACCCGCGCTGCCGCGACGTATTCCTTGCTCTTCTCGACCATCGTGGCACCCCGGGTCATCCGCGCGTATTGCGGCCAGTCGGAGATGCCGATCGCGAAGATCAGGACCCAGATCGCGACATCGGCCTGCATGTCGCGGGGCAGCACGCTCCGGGCCACGCCGTTGACCATCAAGGCCACGAGAATGCCGGGGATGGTGAGCTGCACGTCGGCGGCGCGCATCACCACGTTGCCGTACCAGCCGCCGATATAGCCGGCCGAGACACCGAGCGTGATGCCGAGCACCGCTGCCAGCGCCACCGCGGCGAAGCCCACCATCAGCGAGATCCGGCTGCCGTGGATGATGGTCGAGAGGATGTCGCGGCCCTGGTTGTCGGTGCCGAGCAGGAACTCGGGCGTCCCGCCCTCGATCCAGACCGGCGGCAGAAAGGCGTTCATCAGGCTGAGGCTCGCCGGATCGAACGGGTCGTGCGGCGAGACCCACGGCGCCAATGCCGCCGCGGCGAAGATCAGCGCGGTGATCAGCGCTGCCACCACGGTCACCGGCGAGCGGATGAAGCTCCAGAAGAGATCGCTGTCGAGCAGACGCGCCAGCGGCCCCGGCATCGCCCCCCGTCCGTCACCACCCTCGCTCGGCTCGACTGCCAATCACCACTCCCGACCGCCTGATGCCGCCACGCTGGGCCGATGGTAATCACGCCAGCGGCCGTGTCGAGCCCGATGATGTGCTACCGTTCTCTTGACCGGCGTACCGCGAAGGTTAGCTGCATCGGCTGGGGGACGAAACCGAGCCGGAGATTTGTCGATGCAGGCCGTCGCTCGCTGGTTGTTCATTCTCGCCCTCTCGCTCACCCCCGCCCTGGCCCCGGCCCTAACGCACGCCGAGGGCGATCCCGCCGCCTTTCGCACCGTGATCCAGTCCCAGCTCGAGGCTTTTCAGCGCGACGACGGCAGCGCCGCCTTCGCCCACGCCTCACCGACGATCAAGGGGATGTTCGGCACGCCCGAGAATTTCATGCGCATGGTGATGAGCGGCTACCCGCAGGTCTACCGGCCGCGGAGCGTGGACTTCGGTGCGGTGATCGACTATCGGGGCCAACCGACCCAGCTCGTCTACCTGACCGGTCCCGACGGCGACGCGGTCATCGCCTACTACCAGATGCAGCAGCAACCGGACGGCACGTGGCAGATCAACGGCGTCTTTCTGGAGCCCGCCAGCAACGTTTGAGGCAACTTGGCTAGGCCCAGTGGCTAAACAGCGGCTCGACCAGCTGGTCGTGGCGCAGGGCCTGGCCAACAACCGCACCCGGGCGCAGGCGCTGATCCTCGCGGGCGAGGTGTTCGCGGGCGAGCGGCGGCTGGACAAGCCCGGCACCCTGGTGGACGAGGCGACCGAGCTGCGGCTGAAGACCACCGGCCCGAGCTGGGTCAGCCGCGGCGCCTTCAAGCTCATCGCCGGCCTCGATGCCTTCGCGATCTCGCCCGAGGGCAAGCTCTGCCTCGATATC
>SLRI01000277.1 GCA_007131045.1 Rhodospirillales bacterium | reverse complement strand
GACGCCTTCGAGCTCTTGAGCTTTCGCGTCATCGACGAGCGCCGCTTCAACGCCGTGGGCACCCTGGTGACGCAGTCCGAGGCGACCATCAAGGTCAAGGTCGAGGGCCGCGACTTCTATACCGTGGCCGACGGCAACGGCCCGGTCAACGCCCTCGACCACGCGCTGCGCCAGGCCCTGGCCCCGACCTATCCCTCGCTGGAGAAGATGGAGCTGGTCGACTACAAGGTGCGCATCCTCTCGCCCGAATCCGGCACCGCCGCGGTCACCCGGGTGATCATCGAATCCGCCGACGACCAGGGCCGGGTCTGGCAGACCATCGGCGTCTCGGGCAACATCATCGACGCTTCCTACAACGCGCTCTTCGATGCCATCACCTACAAGCTGCTGCTCGACGGTGCGTTCAGCCGGCGCGACGCTGTTGCCGACTGAGCCACGGCCGGCGATGAAGCGGACCAAGGAGGCGCGCGGCGGCATCGACCAGCTGCCGGCCGCACCCGTGGTCATCCTGGTCCGCCCGCAGCTCGCCGAGAACGTCGGCAGTGCGGCCCGCGCCATGCTGAATTTCGGCCTCGCCGAACTCCGCCTCGTGGCGCCCGATTTCGGCTGGCCCAGCGCCAAGGCGGTAGCCGCAGCCTCGGGTGCGGCCGAGATCCTCAACCGCATGACCATCGTCGGGACCACGGCCGAGGCGATCGCCGACCTGCACCACCTCTACGCCACCACGGCGCGCGGCCGCGAGCTGGAGAAGGCGATCGTCGATCCGGCCGAAATGGCGACGAGTGCCCGCCAGCAGCTCGCCCTCGGCCGCAGGGTCGGGCTGATGTTCGGCCCCGAGCGCACCGGCCTCGACAACGAGGACCTGATCCTCGCCGACCGCCTGGTGCGGATCGCCGTCAACCCGCTCTTTCCCTCGCTCAACCTGGCCCAGGCGGTGCTGCTCTGCGGCTACGAATGGCACCGGACGACCGCATCCCCGGTGGAGTCCGGGCTCGCCGACCCACCCGCGACCAAGGGCGAGGTGGCCGATCTCTCGGCGCATCTCCTGCGCGAGCTCGACGCCGTGGGCTTCTTTCGCGCCGCCGATCGCCGGGTTTCGCTGAGCCGCACGATCAAAGCCATGGTCGAGCGGATGCAGCTCTCCGGGCCCGAGGTCCAGCTGATGCGCGGCATCGTCAAGGAGCTGCGCCGCGGCCCGCTTCAAAGAGCGGACACCCCGAAGAAACCGTCGAAAGCCGGGAACGGGTAACGGAATCTTCAGACAATTCGCCGATAACCCGTCGCGAATGTGAAGTCGCCTCGGGGGATTCGGTAGGTGTCGCTGTGCGTATTGACCTGGAAGTGAGGAAGCGGACGTCGCGCCCTCTCGGCGGTGCGTCGCCGCGCGCAGCCGTGGGTCGCCGCATGCTCGACGATCTGGCGTGCCCGGTTCTCGCCGTGGCGACCGACGGCAGCCTGCGCTTCGCCAACCGTGCGGCACGAGCGCTGCTGAAGCTGTCGGCAGCGGATCTCGGCCGCGACATCCTGGCGACGCTCGGTGCCGGTCCGGCCGATCGCGCGAGGCTCGCGCGCCGGCTAGCCGTGCTCGCCGCCCGCCGTCCCGCCGCCCGTGCAGAAAGTGTTCGGCTCTGGCTCGCCGACGGCCCGGCGCGTGGCGGCTCACTGACCTGGCGGGTGAGTACGCGGCGCGACACGAGCGGCCGGCGGATCGGCTTTCTGGCCGTGGCCGAGGTGCCACCGGTGCTGCGCGGTCTGCAGAAGCGGCTCGCGCTCGCCGAGCAGCGGCTGGCGGATTTCGCCGCGACCACACCAGACTGGTTCTGGGAGACCGACAGCCAGCATCGCTTCAGCTATCTGAGCGAGCGGATCGAGACGGTGACGGGGATCGCGCGGGCTTGCCTCTTGGGACGGACGCGCACCGAGGTCATGGGCGGCAGCCTGCCACCCGAGCTCGTCGCCAGCCACGCGGCGGACCTCGCCGCTCTCAGGCCTTTCCACGACCTGACCTACGAGCTCGCGGTCGACGGCCGGCGGCGGCTGATCCGGGTCAGCGGCCGTCCGGTGTTCACCGAGGAAGGACGATTCGCCGGCTATCGCGGGGTCGGCTGGGAGGCCGGCGGAGCGGCCATCGCGGCAGAGCGGGTGCGCTTTCTGTCTCGCCACGATCCGCTCACCGGCCTGGTCAACCGACAGGCACTGGCCGAGAATCTGGCGGCGGCGCTGGCAGGGGCGAAGCACGCCGGCGGCGGGATCGCCCTCTTCGCCCTCGATCTCGAGGACTTCAAGCGGGTCAACGACAGCTATGGCCATCGTATCGGCGATCTCTTGCTGCAGCAGGCGGCGGCCCGGTTGAAGCGCTGCGTCGCCGGCGCCGATACGGTGGCGCGGCTCGGTGGTGACGAGTTCGCCGTGGTGATGCCCCTGGCCAAGCCGACCAAGGCTACGGCGATCAAGGCCGGCGAGCGGATCGCCGAGCGGCTGCGGCTCCCCTTCGGCATCGACGGCCACGAGATCCATTGCGGGGTCCGGGTCGGCGTCACCTTGAGCCCGCTACACGGCAGCAAGGTCGAGGTCCTGCTGCAGCAGGCCGACCTCGCGTTGCACGAGGCCAAGCGCGACAACCAGCGGCTGCGCCTGTTCGGCATCGAGCTGAGTGCGGCGACCCAGCGCCGCAAGACGATCGAGGACGCGCTGCGCCGGGCCCTGGAGCGGGACGAGATGTCGCTGGTCCTGCAGCCGCAATTCGCGGTGCGCGATCAGCGGCTGGTCGGTTGCGAGGCGCTGCTGCGCTGGCGGCACGGTCGGCCGGACGAGATCGGCCCCGGCGTGTTCGTGCCGATCGCCGAGGAGACCGGGCTGATCGTCGCCTTCGGCAGCTGGGTTCTGCACGAGGCCTGCCGGCTCGCTGCCGGCTGGTGGCGGGCCGGCGCCGGCCCCAGGATCGCCGTCAACCTCTCGCCCGTCCAGTTCTGGAACCGCGATCTCTGCCGCGAGGTCGAGGAGGCCTTGGCGCGGGCGGCCCTGCCGCCGGCGGCCCTCGAGCTGGAGATCACCGAAGGTGTGCTGATGCGCGACACCGAGAGTGCCGCGCAGACCCTGAACCGCCTGAACGAGCTCGGTGTCGCCATCGCCCTCGACGATTTCGGCACGGGCTACTCGTCGCTCTCCTACCTCAAGCGCTTCCCGATCCACCGGCTGAAGATCGACCAGACCTTCATCCGCGATCTCGACCACGATGCCGACGATCGGCAGATCACCAAGGCGATCATCGGTCTCGGTCACAGCCTCAACCTCGAGGTGGTGGCCGAGGGGGTGGAGACCGCACGCCATCTGGCCTTTCTTGCCGATCTCGACTGCGACGTGGCGCAGGGCTACCTGTTTTCACCGCCGGTCCGAGCCGAGGCGTTCAGGGCCGCGCTCGACGCCGGGCAATGGCGCCCGCGGCTGCCGGCCGATCCGCCGCTGCCGCTCGCTCTCGGCGTCCGGGCCCG
>SLRI01000392.1 GCA_007131045.1 Rhodospirillales bacterium | reverse complement strand
GGGCGATCTTCACCGGCTCTTCCTTGCCGCCATAGACGATCGCCGGCACCATCTTGGTCTTGCGCAGCGCGCGGGCCGCCTCCTTGCCGGTCCGCTCGCGCGGCTCGGCCGTCAACTGAATAACATCGCTCATCTCTGGTCCTTTCACCCCTCCGGCACAGGCACCATTACCCGCCCCGGACAGATCTTTTTTGCAATTGGCCCTCGCTGCTCATGGCTTCAGCCGCGAGCCGACGGGCGCCAGCGCCAGCTTTTAGCCGGCTCGGGCCGTTTCGCCAAGCCGTGGGTACCCGTTCAGTCGAACAGGCTGGAGACCGAGCTCTCGCTGGCGATGCGGCTGATCGCCTCGCCCATCAGCTGGGCCACGGCGAGCACGCGGATCTTCTCGGTGACCCTGACCCCTTCGGTCGGCCGGATGCTGTCGGTGATCACCAGCTTGTCGAGCGAGGAGGCGGCGATCCGGGCGACCGCCCCGCCGGAAAGCACGCCGTGCGTGCAGTAGGCCTGGACCGAGAGGGCGCCTGCGGCCAGCAGCGCATCGGCCGCGTTGCAGAGCGTGCCGCCGCTGTCGACGATGTCGTCGACCAGCACGCAGTGCCGGCCCTCGACCTCGCCGATGACGTTCATCACCTCGGAATGCCCGGCGCGCTCGCGCCGCTTGTCGATGATCGCGAGATTGGCGTCGATCCGCTTGGCATAGGCCCGGGCGCGGGCCACGCCGCCGACGTCGGGCGAGACGATGAGGACGTTGTCGGGGCCCAGATTGTTGGCGATGTCGGGCGCCATCAACGGAGCGCCGTAGAGATTGTCCACCGGGATGTCGAAGAAGCCCTGGATCTGCCCGGCATGCAACTCGAGCGTGAGAACCCGATTGGCGCCGGCCTGGGTGATCAGGTTGGCGACGAGCTTGGCCGAGATCGGGGTTCGGGGGCCGGGCTTGCGATCCTGCCGGGCATAGCCGAAATACGGGATGACCGCGGTGATCCGCCTGGCCGAGGCGCGCCTGAGCGCGTCGATGCAGACCAGGAGCTCCATCAGGTTGTCGTTGGCGGGATACGAGGTCGACTGGATGATGAAGACGTCCTCGCCACGGACGTTCTCCTGGATCTCGACGAAGATCTCCATGTCGGCGAAGCGATGCACCGAGGCCCTGGTGAGATCGACCCGCAAATAGGCCGCGATCGCCTCGGCCAGCGGCCGATTGCTGTTGCCGGCGAGTAGTTTCATGGGCGACCGCCTGTCGGGATAGCGTTGCGCGATGGCGGGGTTTTATCAACCGGACGGCGGTAAGTAAACGCTACAGCGGCATGACGGCCGGGTGACAGGATGCAGCGGGCTACGGCTTGACCACGAGTTCCAGCGGCAGGGCCGAAAGGCATTCGGCGCCGGCCTCGCCGACGATAGACGTTCGCCCCAGGGTCATCGCCGTCTCGGTCTCGCTGTCGGCCAGGATCATGTGGAGAAAGAAGACCATGCCGGGCTGCAGCACCACCGGGTTGCCGGCATAGGCCATCGGCCAGTCCATCCAGGACGGCGCATAGACCGCACCCAGCGAGTAGCCGCAGGCGTTCAACCGATGCGCACCCATGCCGCGGGCGTCGAGCGTCTCGGCATGCGCGGCGAAGACCTCGCCCACGGTGCGGCCGGGGACCAGCCGGGCCTCGCAGGCGAGCAGGGCGTCCTTCGCTGCCGTGAACAGCTCGCCGTGCCGCGGTCGCGGCCGGCCGACGACGACCGTGCGCATCAGGGCCGCGTGGTAGTGCCGCGAGACCCCGGCCCATTCCAGCGTCAGCTGATCGTCGTGGTCCAGCTTTCGCCTGCCCGTCTTGTAGCGGCAGAGGAGGGCATCGCGGCCCGAGCCGATGATGAAGGGGTTGCCCGGATAGTCCCCGCCCGCCGTGAAGATCGCCTCGTGCATTGCAGCCAGGATCGCACCCTCGTCGGCGCCGGGCCCGGTCCGCTCCAGGCCGGCGAGGAAGGCCGCGTCGCCGAGCCGGCCGGCTTCGCGCACCGCTTCGAGCTCGGCCGGCGACTTCACCAATCTGAGCCGGCTGACCAGGAGCGATGCATCCTCCAGTGCTGCGAAGCCGTCGAGCGCTGCTGTGAGCGCCATGCCGTTGGCGGCGGTGAGGCCGTGGGTCTGCCATTCGACGCCGAGCCTGGCGCGCTCCAGACCGAGCTCGGCCAAGAGGCTGCGAAGATCGTCGGCTGGTGCTGCAGCCTCGCCGTCGACCCAGACCCGCACGTCGTCGAGCGTCGAGGTGTGCCATGCCTGGCGCAGATCGGCCGAGCGGGTGAGCAGCACCATGCGGCCGTCGGCGGTCACCACCAGGCACTGGAAGAAGCAGTAGCCGAAGGTGTCGTAGCCGGTCAGCCAGTACTGGCTCTCGGGCTTGAACAGCAGCAGCCCGTCGAGCCCGGCAGCATCGATCGCCGCCTTCAGCCGAACGGTCCGATCGGCGTATTCGCTCGCTGCAAAGGCCGGCACGGGCTCAGCTCCCCGCTTCGGCGCGGCGCCCGAAGCGACCGGCCAGGCGCGGCCAGAGAGCCTCGAAGGCAACGGCGCCGCAGATGATGACGATCGCCAGCCACTCCATCGGGGTCACCGCCTGCTGCAGGATCCAAAGGGCCAGGACCGCCGCGATCACGGGCTTGAGGAAGAAGAGGTAGGCCGCCCGGGTGATGTCCGGCGCGGCCGCCAGCCCGCCGAGCCAGAACCACTGGGTGATGGTGGTGTTGAAGAAGCCGATGGTCACGAGCGCCGTGATCTGGCCTGCGGGCATCGTGGCCATGGTGGTGAAATCGACCCAGCGGCCGAAGAACAGGCCGACGCCGAACCAGAGTCCGACCGCGGTGATCACGATCGCGATCGTCGTCATCCTGAGCGCCCCGTAGCGGGCGAAATAGGGCTTGGCGAAGATCATGAAGCCGCCGACGAAGAGCGCGCAGACCAGCGCCAGGAATACCCCGAAGAGGTTGCGCCCGTCGCCGGCGAGCTGGGTCAGCGCACCGTCGGTGATCAGGAGTGCTATGCCGACGAGCGCGGCGATGCCGGTCACCCATTTGAGCCAGCCGATCGGCTGGCCGTTGCGCCAGAGATTGATCAGCGCCAGGAAAATCGGGATGGTGGTGACGGTGGTCGCGACCTGCGGCACGGAGGCGAAGTCGAGCGCCCAGTGAAACGCCAGGTAGGCGATCGCGAAGCCCAGGAGCGAGAGCGTGACGATCGGCACGAACGCTTCCCTGAGCGGTGTCCAGAGATCGCGCGCGCCCGGGATGGCGAGGCAGACGATGACGAGGCCGACAGCCCCGAGCGTGAAGCGCCAGACCGAGAGCTCGGGGCCGGCGACGCCCGAGAGCACCTGGACGAACTCGGTGGTCGCGTGGCCGATCACGCCGATGAAGACCGCCCCGTAGGCGAAGGCCGCGTGGCGGTGCCAGAGCGCTGGGGCTGCATTCATCGCTGGCGTGCCACCTGGCCCGCGAGATCGCGG
>SLRI01000125.1 GCA_007131045.1 Rhodospirillales bacterium | reverse complement strand
CGCAAACGCCGGTGCCGCTCCGGCTCAGCATCGGGGTGGCACCCTGGCCCACGACGCCGACCGACCTCGCCACCGAGCGCGCCCGCGCCGAGACCGCAATGTTCGAAGCCCGCTGCCAGGGTGGCGACCGCTACGCCTCGGCAGTCGAGTGCGCATTGGCGGCCGAATAGAGCTTCTTCAGGATGACCGAAGACGGGGAAGGCAAGCCGGTGGGTGCGGAGCGGGCATAGAGCCTTTTCCCGATCGAAGCCGTTGGTCAATCAGGGAAGCCTCTCAGAACAGGTGCTGCGGCAGGCCGAGCTTGGCCCTGGCGAGTGCCAGAAGGTCGCCTTGTTGGATATCGGTCTCGACCGAAAAGCGTCGGGCGGCGACCAGCTGGCCCTCGGCGTCGATGATCGCGGTCATGCCCCAGAGCCCGGTCAGCGCACCGTCCGGAAAGCCGAAGCGCATGTCGTAGAGCCGCAGTTCCTTCCCGTCCGTGGGATTACCCTCGTGCGGGACGAGCACGGCGTGGATCGGGCCGGTGGCGAAGTTGGTGTAGATCCTGGCCTCCTCCGTGCCGCCCAGCCCGGCCTTGGCGGCCTCGGCCAGCGGCTCGCGCGGCACCTCGAACCAGTCGATCGGCTGCGGCCGGAGGGTCGAGACGAAGCCCACCAGATGCGCCTCGGGCGTCACCGCCACCAGCCGGCGCAGCCAGGGCGAGAAGATGGTGGTGTAGGCGTGGACCTCGTCTGCCGCGATCGCCTTGGCCTCGAGGTCGGCCCGCGCCAGCCGTTCGGCCTTCATATGCTGCCCCCAGCCCATGCCGACATAGAGGGTGGAGAGGGCGAGCGCGCCCAGCACCAGATGCCGTGCGGCGCCGCTCCGCGCCCCCTTGATCAGGGCGAAGACCAATGCCGCGACGAGAGCCAGCGTGTAGACCGGGTCGATCACCGAAACCGCCGGAACGCCGAATCGAGTGTCGCTCAGCGGCATGAAGAAGGCCGTCCCCCAATGCGTGGCGAGATCGAGGATCGGGTGGGTGACCAGCACCAGTGCCCAGAACAGATACCATTGGCCGAAGGGCGTGGGCGTTCCGTCCCGCCAGCGCTGAACGGCGAGCGAGAGGGCGGCGAGCGGCAGGCCGACGACCGGGCCGAAGAACACGGAATGGGTGATGCCGCGATGGTAGTGCCAGTAGTCGAGGCTCTGGCTGTCCTGGACCAGGAAGATGTCGAGATCGGGGATGATGCCGCCGACGAAGCCGATCGCCATCGCCTTGGCCCCGAGCCGCCGGCCGAGCACGGCATGACCGACGGCGGCGCCGAGCACGCCTTGCGTAACGATATCCAAGAGTTGCACCCCATCCACGCTGGTCCCGACCAGAGATAGGCAGCAGGGCGACAGTTTGCGAGCGCGGCCACTTGGCCAACGGTACCGAGAGAAGCCCGGGGAGCAGCGCAGTGGGTTCGCCCGTCGGCTTCGTGTCGGTGCGCTTTCCGGGTATGCCCTGGCGCCAACTTTTCCCCGGCCTTGCGGCCATGAGCGACCGGCTCGAGGCCAGTCCCTCGTTCAAGGCCTCCATGCCGGTGCCACAGACGATCAGCGACGCTGTCGTCTCGCGCATGAAGCCAAGTGACAAAGCGCATCCGACGCCGCAGAGGAGATGCAGCACTCCATTCCGGCCGGCACGATGTTGGAGCGCAGAGATCATCGTCGAGACTTTGGATACAGTACACGAACCTCGGCCGCGCCACGCTCTCGGCCTCGGCATTATGGCCGAAGCTCAGGAACTGCTGCCGACGGCCGGCGCCTGCTCGCCTCGCGGTCCGCTTCGCTCGGCGCTACCTCGCTGCCGTTGTGACCTTTGGCGAGGCGCTCTAGAGTGCTGCGGGAGGGTGACTTTCCGGAGGAGCCGGCGTTGCGGGGCGAGGCGTCGAGGGCGGAGCCGGCGACAGCGACCGATCAGGGCGGTGGCGCCACCGGCCTGATCGAGCGGCAGGCGCTCCGTCCGAGCGACGATCACAAGGTGGCCTGGCAGCAGAGCTTCGCGGGGCGGGTGCTCGGCACGGCGACCGTGATGCTGCGCAGCGTCATCGGCTACCTCCTGGCTGTCGCAGCGATCCTGGGCATCGCCGCCTGGCTCTTTCCGGACGGGGTGCGCAGCTTCTGGGACCAGCATGCGGTCCTCGGCCCGCTGCTCCTGGTCGCCGTTCCGATCGTCCTCGTGCTGCTGCCGGCGGGCATTGCAGCCCTCCGCCATCGGCGGGCCGAACGGCTGCGCGCCGTGGCGTTCGATGCGGATCGGCATGTGCCGGGCTACTTTCGCCTCGAGCCGTACGACGCCCAGGATGCCGGATCGTTCGCCCGTGCGGACCGCGCGCACGAGCGCATCACCGACTGGCTCGACGACGGCCAGCCGCCGCATTTTCGCTACCTCACCGGGGCTTCGGGGGTGGGCAAGACGTCGCTCTTGCACGCGGCCGTGCTGCCGGGGTTGCGCGAGCGTGGCTGGGCGGTGGTGGCGATCCGCGCCTACAGCCACGGCGAGCGCAATCTGGTGGCGGCGCTGCGCGCCCATACCGGAATCTGGGAGCGGCCACCCAGAACCGAGGATCCGCGCCGGCTGCTGGAAGAGGCCGGCAAGCGGCTGAGCGGCGACGGGCGGCGGCTGCTGGTGGTGGTCGACCAGTTCGAAGAGCTGTTCATCCTCGATGCCGAGGCCGAGCTCGGCACGGGCGGCGACGCCAAGTCGGCCGAACGGGCCACGGCGCGGGCCGGCTTCGTGGCCCTGCTGCGCGAGCTTGCCCAGAAGCCGATCCCGGGTGTCCTCGTGCTGGTCGCGATGCGCAAGGACTACGAGGACAAGGTGGTCGAGCATTTCGGCCTGCCGTGGCTGCGGCAGCACGAGAACCGCCGCTCGATCGAGCCGTTCGACACCGGCACCGCCATGGTCTTCCTGCGGGGCTCCGGGCTACCCTTCGCCGACGAGATGCTGCGCCGGCTGCTCGACGGTGCAGCACGGATCGAGGAGCGGCGCGGCCTGTTCCGGCCCGTCGTGCTCAATCTCCTGGGCCTCGTCCGCAGCCGGCATCCCGGCCGCCTGCCGGCGCGGCCCGAGGCGCTGGTCGCCCATCACCTGCGCGAGGCGCTGGAGCGACCGGCCGTGCGCGACCTCGCGCCTCGGCTGCTCCGCCAGCTGATCACCGAGGGCGGCACCGCGCGGGCGGTCGAGACCCCGACGCTGGCTGCGGCCTGCGGACGGCCGGAGGTCGAGATCAGAGGCGCGCTCCGGGTGTTGCGCGAAGACGGGCTGGTGCGCCCGATCGACGGCAGTGGCCGGGTCTGGCAGGTGGCGCACGACTTCATCGCCAATCAGCTCAGCCTTCTGCTCGGCCGCCTCCACCCACCCTGGTGGCGCCGCGCGGCGCCCTACGCGACACCGGCGCTCGCCGCCACCTGGCTCGCGGCGATGGCGGCAGCGTTCTGGCTGGTGCCGGACTGGCAGCACGACCGAGCCTT
>SLRI01000362.1 GCA_007131045.1 Rhodospirillales bacterium | reverse complement strand
CTGGGGCCTGATGATCGCCCGAGGCCGCGAGTACCTGACCTCGGCCTGGTGGCTGATCACCTTCGCGGGGCTCGCGATCTTCCTCACCACGCTGAGCCTCAATCTCGTCGCCAACTGGGTGAGGACGATCGCCGACCCCACCCAGCGTTGGCGCTGGCTGATGCCCCGGGATTCGGCATGAGCGGAAAGACGGCAGCCGACACCGCCGGCGCACCGGCTGATGCCGTCCCGGTCCTCAGGGTCGACGATCTGCATGTCGAGTTCCGCACCCCCTTCGGCATCGTGCACGCTGTCAACGGCGTGAGCTTCTCGGTCGAGCGCGGCGAGACGCTCGGCATCCTCGGCGAATCGGGCTCGGGCAAGAGTGTCACTGCTGCCGCCATCATGGGCCTGATCCCGACCCCGCCCGGCCGCATCGTTCGCGGCCGGATGCTGTTTCAGGGCCAGGATCTCCTGGCCATGGCGCCCAAGGCACGGCGCCGGATACGCGGCACCGGCATCGCCATGGTGTTTCAGGATGCCATCACCTCGCTCAACCCGAGGCTCACCGTCGGCGAGCAGATCGGTGAGATGTTCGTCGTGCATCGCGGCTGCGGCCGGGCCCTGGCGCGCCAGCGGGCGATCGAGCTGATGCAGCGCGTCGGCATCCCCATGGCGAAGGAGCGCATCGACGACTACCCGCACCAGTTCTCCGGCGGCATGTGTCAGCGGGTGATGATCGCGATCGCCTTGGCGCTCGAGCCCGAGCTCCTCATCGCCGACGAGCCGACGACCGCCCTCGACGTCAGCATCCAGGCACAGATCATGGATCTGCTGCGCACGCTGCAGCAAGAGACCGGCATGGGCCTCATCCTCATCACCCACGATCTGGGCGTGATGGCGGAATCGGCCGATCGGGTGGCGGTGATGTATGCCGGGACCGTGGTCGAGACGGGTCCCAGGCGGGAGGTGTTCGGCCGGCCGGCCCACCCCTATACGCTCGGGCTGATGCGCTCGGTGCCCAGGCTCGACGGCAAGGCCCTGCGGCTCGTCGCCATCGACGGCTCGCCGCCGGTGCTGAGCAAGCTGCCTCGAGGCTGCGCCTTCAGGCCACGCTGCGCCTGGGCCGAGGCCGTCTGCGCCGAGCGCCGCCCACCACTCGTGTCGAGCGGCCCGGGCAGGGCCAGCGCCTGCCACTTCGCAGAGGCCGTGCGCCATGTCTGAAGAGCGAGCGCAGGGGCCGGACGCGGCGCTGTTGCGGGTCGAGGATCTGGTCAAGCACTACCCCATCGACGCTGCAGGCATGCTGCGCCGAAGCCAGGGCGCGGTGCGGGCGCTCGACGGCGTCTCGTTCGAACTCCAGCGCGGCGAGACCCTCGGCATCGTCGGCGAATCCGGCTGCGGCAAGTCCACGCTCGGCAAGGCGATCGCCCGGCTGATCGAGCCCACCAGCGGCCACACCTGGTACCAGGGGCGCGACATCTACACGCTCGAGGCCGAGGCCATGCGGCAGCTGCGGCGCGAGATCCAGATGATCTTCCAGGACCCTTATGCCTCGCTCAACCCGCGGATGACCGTGGGCGAGATCGTGGGCGAGGCCTGGGAGGTCTTTCCCGACCTGGTGCCGCGCCGGGCGCGGCGGGACCGCGCCGCCGAGATGATCAGCCGCGTCGGCCTGCACCAGAACGACCTGACCCGCTACCCGCACCAGTTCTCGGGCGGCCAGCGGCAGCGGATCGGCATCGCCAGGGCGCTCGCGGTCAACCCGTCGCTGATCATTTGCGACGAGCCGGTCTCGGCCCTCGACGTCTCGGTGCAGGCGCAGATCATCAACCTGCTCGAGGACATCCAGGACGAATTCGGCATCGCCTATATCTTCATTGCCCACGACCTTTCGGTGGTGCGCCACATTTCCGACCGCGTCGCGGTCATGTATCTCGGCCGCATCGTGGAGTTCGGCACGGCCGAGGAGGTCTATGCGAGCCCCACCCACCCCTATACCCGAGCGCTGCTTTCCGCTGTCCCGGTCATCGACCCCGACGACGAATCGCGTCGCCGCCGCATCATTCTCGGCGGCGAGGTGCCGAGCCCGGCCGATCCGCCGTCCGGCTGCCGCTTTCGCACCCGCTGCCCTTTGGCCATCGAACGGTGTGCTGCGGAAGAACCCGCGCTGATCCCGCGCGATGCCCATCCCCACCCGTGCGCCTGCCACCGGGCGATGCTGGCAGCTTGACCGTGTCGTGCGCCTAGGGTGGTGGCGCGGGCGCCGGGGCGTCGGGGCGAGGGCTGGTGGCCTCGTTCGGGGGCAGGCTGCGGACGGTGTCGGCGATGTTGGCCAGTTGCTCGGCCAGCGGGTTGGACTTGCGCCAGACCATGCCGATGGTCCGTGACGGCCGCGGGCGGGCCAGGCGCGCGATCGAGACGGCGGCCGAGCGGGTCTCGATCGGCACCGCCATCTCGGGGATCAGGGTGACGCCGATGCCGGCGGCGACCATCTGCACCAGGGTGGAGAGCGAACTCCCCTCCATCAGGTGGCGGGGCAGTGGTGATCCGAGCTTGCAGAACGCGATCGCCTGATCGCGAAAGCAGTGGCCCTCCTCGAGCAGCAGCAGCCGCATCTCGCGCAGTCGCCGGGCGTCCGGCACCGGCTTCTTGGCATCCTCGAGCGGCCGGACCAGGACGAAGTCCTCGGCGAACAGGCTGACCTCGTGCAAGGCGGGCTGGGCCAGCGGCAAGGCCACGATGGCGACATCCAGGCGGGCCGCCAGCAGTTCGTCGAGCAGCTTTTGCGTCACCGCCTCGCGTGGCCGCAGATCGAGCCCCGGGTAGCGCCCGGTCAGCGCCTTGATCACCCGCGGCAGGAAGTAGGGGGCGACGGTCGGGATCACGCCGATGCGGAGCTGCCCGACCAAGGGGTGCTGGGCGGCCCGGCCGAGATCGGCCAAGTCGTCGACGGCGCGCAGGATGTCGCGGGCGCGCCCTGCCAAGGCCTCGCCGAGGCCGGTCAGGCGGTTCACCTTGGCACCGCGTTCGATCAGCGATGCGCCCAGGATGTCCTCGAGCTCCCGCACTTGTGCGGAGAGCGCCGGCTGGGAGATCGAGCACGCCTCGGCGGCCCGGCCGAAATGGCCGTGCTGGGCCAGCACCTCGAAATAGCGGAGGTGCTTGAGGGAGATTGTAGTCATAAGAAATACCTATCGGATCGATCAGAAAATGCAAATATTCTTTATCGGCCTCGGATGCTATGCGTCCGGCTCAAGGGGGATGGCCTGCCGCACCGCTTTGGCGAACGGCAGGCCCATGCATCGGACGAGGTGCGGCGCAGGCGGCAGGGGCGCACGGCCGAAGGCCATCTTCCGACGCTCCTGAAAACGAGCCACAAGCGGAGAGCATGATGGACGCAGATACCCTGACCACTTCGGGCAAGTGCCCGGTACTGCACGGCGGGATGACCTCGCTCGGCACGTCGAACGTGGCTTGGTGGCCGAACGCGCTGAACCTCGACATCCTGCATCAGCACGACACCAAGACCAACCCGATGGGCAAGGACTTCGACTATCGCAAGGCGGTCGAGACGCTCGACTACGATGCGGTGAAGAAGGATCTGCACGCCTTCATGACCGAGAGCCAGGCCTGGTGGCCGGCCGACTGGGGGCATTACGGCGGGTTGATGATCCGCATGGCCTGGCATGCCGCGGGCTCCTATCGGATCGCCGACGGCCGTGGCGGCGGCGGCACCGGCAACCAGCGCTTCGCCCCGCTCAACTCCTGGCCGGACAACGTCAACCTCGACAAGGCGCGGCGGCTGCTCTGGCCGATCAAGAAGAAGTACGGCAACAAGCTGAGCTGGGCCGACCTGATGATCCTCGCCGGCAACATCGCCTACGAATCGATGGGGCTGAAGACCTTCGGCTTCGGCTTCGGCCGCGCCGACATCTGGCACCCCGAGAAGGACATCTACTGGGGAGCGGAGACCGAGTGGCTGGGCTCGACCCGTTACCAGGGTGACGAGCGCACCAGCCTGGACAACCCGCTGGCGGCCGTGCAGATGGGCCTGATCTACGTCAACCCCGAAGGCGTGAACAGCCAGCCCGACCCGCTGCGGACGGCGCAGGACGTGCGTGAGACCTTCGCGCGGATGGCGATGAACGACGAGGAGACCGTGGCGCTGACCGCCGGCGGCCACACCGTCGGCAAGTGCCACGGCAACGGCGATGCGACCCTGCTCGGCCCGGACCCGGAGACGGCGGGAGTCGAGGAGCAGGGCCTCGGCTGGCACAACCCGAAGGGCAAGGGGGTCGGTCGCGACACGGTCAGCAGCGGCCTCGAGGGGGCCTGGACCACCCACCCGACCAGGTGGGACAACGGCTATTTCTACCTCCTCTTCAACTACGACTGGGAGCTGAAGAAGAGCCCGGCCGGCGCTTGGCAGTGGCAGCCGATCGGCATCAAGGAGGAGGACAAGCCGGTCGATGTCGAGGACCCGACGATCCGCCACAGCCCGATCATGACCGACGCCGACATGGCGATGGTCAAGGACCCGGTCTACCGGAAGATCTCCGAGCGCTTCTACCAGGACCCCGACTATCTGGCCGAGACCTTTGCGCGGGCGTGGTTCAAGTTGACCCATCGCGACATGGGCCCCAAGGCCCGCTATGTCGGCCCGGACGTGCCCGAGGAGGACCTGCTCTGGCAGGACCCGGTGCCGGCCGGCCGGACCGACTACGACGTGGCGGCGGTCAAGGCGAAGATCGCGGCGAGCGGGCTTTCGATCAGCGAGATGGTCGCGACCGCCTGGGACAGTGCCCGTACCTTCCGCGGCTCGGACCTGCGCGGTGGTGCGGACGGGGCGCGGATCAGGCTGGCCCCGCAAAAGGACTGGGCCGCCAACGAGCCCGATCGGCTGGCAAAGGTGCTGGCCGTGCTCGGGCCGATCGCGGCCGAGAGCGGCGCGAGTGTCGCCGATGTCATCGTGCTCGCCGGCAATGTCGGCGTCGAGCAGGCGGCAAAGGCCGCCGGGTTTTCGGTCACCGTGCCGTTCGAGCCGGGTCGCGGCGATGCCACGGACGAGCAGACCGATGCGGACAGCTTCGAGCCGCTCGAGCCGATCCACGACGGCTACCGCAACTGGCTGAAGGAGGACTACGCCGTCAGCCCGGAGGAGCTGCTGCTCGATCGCACCCAGCTGATGGGGCTCACCGCACCCGAGATGACGGTGCTGGTCGGCGGCATGCGGGTCATGGGCACCAATCACGGTGGTACGAAGCACGGTGTCTTCACCGATCGCGAGGGGGCGTTGACCACCGACTTCTTCGTCAACCTCACCGACATGGCGCATGTGTGGCGGCCCGCCGGCACCAACCTCTACGAGGTGCGCGACCGCAAGACCGGTGAGGTCAAGTGGACGGCGACCCGGGTCGATCTGGTGTTCGGCTCGAACTCGGTGCTGCGCGCTTATGCGGAGCTCTACGCCCAGGACGACAACCACGAGAAGTTCGTGAACGACTTCGTCGCCGCCTGGAGCAAGTTGATGCACGCCGATCGGTTCGTGCACGGCTGAGCCCGACGCGTTTCAGGCGAAAACGGGGCGCCCGGTCGGTGGATCGTGGCGCCCCGTTCCTTTTCGGCGACTCAGCGGTGGGGGTAGCCGGCCTTTTCCTGGATGGCGTTGTAGTCCTCGAAGATCTGCACGACCCGGGCGGCGCGCTCGCTGGTCGCGGCGATGTCGTCCCAGAATTCGGCGGAATCCTGAACGACCTGGGCCCATTCTGCGTTGGTGGGTGCTGCTATGGTGGCGCTCGGGGTGCAGAGGCGGTGCCCATCCCGAGCGCAGACGGGCCGGGGTGCCCGGTCCGATCAGCCGGCCGGGGTCAGCTGGCGCCGCAAGGTGCCGATCGGGTCGCCGGCTCGGCCGACAAGCGTGCTCTCCAGGTCGAGTGCCAGCTCGATGTGGCGGCGCAGCCAGAGGTTCCCCGCGTCGCGGTCGTGACGCTTGTGCCAGTAGACACAGACGTCCATGAGCGGCGGGTCGAAGGGCGGGAGATAGAGGTCGAGATCGAGCAGCCCGGCGGCATGGCGGGCGAAATGGGCCGGCAGGTTGCCCAGCATCCGGGAGGCGTTGACGGTGAGTGCCACCGCCTGGAAATGCGGCACGGTCATGGCGACCCGCCGGCTGAGCCCGTGCGCCGCCAAGGTCGGATCGACGCTGCCGCGCTTGCCGCCGTCCATCGACAGCATGACATGGGGAATCCGGCAGAACACGTCGGGCGGGATGCGCATGCCGGCGGTGATGCCGTGCGCCTCGAGCACCGGGTGGCGCTTTCGGGCGACGCAGACGATGAAGGACTGGAACAGCGTCTGCCGCACGATCCATTCGGGCGGATCGAGGGATCGGTCGACGGCGGCATCGACGCGGCCGTCGCTCAACTGGCGAAAGACCTCGGCACTCGGATAGTCGAGCATCTGCAGGGTGACCGATGGCGCCTCGGCGAGCACCCGCTCAGCGAGGCGCGGCATCAGGAGTGTCGAGAAATAGTCCGAGCCGAGGAGAACGAAGGTCTGAACGGCCGTCGCCGGATCGAACCCGGCGGCGGCCCGGAGTGCTTCCTCGAGTTGCCGTAGGGCGCCGCGTATCGGCTCGCGAAGCTGCGCGGCGCGCGGCGTCGCCACCATGCGGTTGCCATCGCGCACGAAGAGCTCGTCGCCGGTAATGTGGCGCAGCCGCCCGAGGGCGGCGCTCACCGCGGGCTGGCTCAGCCCGACCCGCTCGCCGGCGCGCGTCGTGCTGAGTTCCAGCATCATGGCATCGAAGACGCGCAGCAGGTTGAGGTCGAGGCTGGCGAAATTCATGCCGCAAATAGCGCCGATAAGAACATTCGATTTCACCCCTCGCCCGGCTTCGTCCAACTTCAAAACGACAGGTGCTGCAGCGTAGCGCAAGGCAGGCGAGGGAGAGAAGAACAATGACGAGCACAAAGAACGGCGAGCGCCGGGTCCACTGGCTGGGGACCGACTACGCGATCACCGTGACCAAGGCCGAGAGCGGCGGCCCGCTCGGGGTCTTCGAGGGGCTGGTCCCGGCGGGCGAAGGTCCGCCCGTTCACGTTCACCACAACGAGGACGAGGTGATCCACGTCATCGACGGCAGCTACGAGTTTTGGCTCGACGGCCGGACGATGGCGGTGGCGCCCGGCGGCTCGGTGTTCCTGCCGCGCGGCGTGCCGCACACCTTCCGCGTCACCGGCACCAAACCCGGCCGCAACCTGGCAATTCTCACGCCGGGCGGATTCGAGCGATTCTTCATCGAGGCCGCGGCGCGCGATCTGCAAATCCCGCGTGACATGCCCGCCCTGGTCGAACTGGCGAACGGCTACGGCTTGGAGTTCCTCGGGCCGGCCGCCTGGCCCCAGTAACGGCCCCAAACGGTCTGGTCACGGCCGCGGCGCGACCACGGAGGAGAGGGGCGCCTCGATCGGCCGATCGAGACGCCCCTTTTAGTTCGAGTGGCCGGCCGGCCGCTCGGCTCAGCGGTAGGGGTAGCCCGCCTTCTCCTGGATGGCGTTGTAGTCCTTGAAGATCTGCACGACCCGGGCGGCGCGCTCGCTGGTCGCCGCGATGTCGTCCCAGAATTCGCCCGAGTCGCGTACCACCTGCGCCCATTCCTCGTTGGGCAGGCGGGTCAGCTCCATCTTGTCGCCGTTGACGCGCAGATCGGCCTCGCCGCCCCAGTACCAGACCTGCCGGTAGTAGTGCGACTGGTCGCAGCTCATCAAGAACAGTTCCTTGAGGTCGTCGGGCACTCGGTTCCAGCTCTCGGTGTGGGCGAAGTACGAGCCGCACCAGGCGCCGGTGACGCTGTTCTCGAGGGCGTAGTTGCAGATGTCGGCCCAGCCCACCTCGTAGGCCTCGGTGAAGCCGCACCAGGCGACCCCGTCGAGCTCGCCGGTCTGCAGCGCCACCTCGACGTCGTCCCAGGGAACGGTGACCGGCACGAGGCCATAGCGGGAGAGGAAGCGGCCGGCCGTCGGCACGCCGAAGACCCGCTTGCCGTTCATGTCGGCGAGGCTTCGGATGGGATCGCGGGTGAAGATGTGCAAGGGATCCCAGGCGCCGGCCGAGAGCCATTCGACGCCGTTGACCTCGCCGTAAGCTTCGGCCCAGATCTCGTTCAGGCCGTATTGCTGGAAGAGCACGGGCAGATCGAGGCTGAAGCGGGTCGAGAACGGGAAATAGCCGCCGAAGACGCCGACATCGACCGGCGAGGCCATGGTGGCGTCATCCGACTGGACGGCATCGATGGTGCCGTTCTGCAATGCCCTGAAGAGCTCGGAGGTCGGGACCAACTGGTCGGCGTAGAAGAGGTCGATGACCATCTCGCCGTTGGCGGCTTTGTTGAAGGCCTCGATCTGCGGCAGGATGACATGCGCGCCGAGTGGTGCGCCCGAATAGGTCTGCAAGCGCCAGCGGATCGGGCCGTTCTGGGCGTTGATGTAGGGGGCCGGGAAGGTCGAGGCGGCGGCCGCCGCCACGCCGAGGCCCGCACCCTTGAGGTAGCGCCGTCGGCTGGTGCCCTTGGCCGCCCTCGGCTTGGACTGTTCGGTCATGGTGGTTCTCCTCTTCTTGGTGAAACGGAAGCTCAGCGGACCCGCAACTGGGCCGGCAGCCAGAGCGCGATCTGCGGGAAGATGGTGATCAGCACGGCGGCGAGCGCCATGATGACCACGAACGGGACGACGGAGCGGTAGATGTCGATCAGCTGGATTTCCTTGGGCGCCATCGCCCGCATGAGGAAGAGGTTGTAGCCGAAAGGCGGGGTCATGTAGGCGATCTGGCAGGTGATCGTGTAGAGCACGCCGTACCAGATCAGCACGTTGTCGATGCCGAGGTCGAGGACGCGGACCAGGGGCACGTAGAGCGGGGCCACGATCACCAGCATCGCGGTGTCGTCGAGGAACATCCCCAAGACCAGAAACGAGAGCTGCATCATCAGCAGCACCTGCCAGGGCGAGAGGTCCCAGCGGGTGATGAACAGGCCCTCGATCGCCCTGACCGCGCCGATGCCGTCGAAGATCGCGCCGAAGGCCAAGGCGGCGAGAATGATCCACAAGAACATGCAGGAGATCAGCATGGTCTTGCGGACGGTGGTGTGGAGGACGGTGAGCGTGAGCCGCCGCTTCCACAAGGCCGCGAGCGTCGCCGAGGTGGCGCCCACTGCCGCACTCTCGACCAGGCTGGTGATCCCCATGAGGAAGAGCCCGGTCATGAAGAAGAAGATCAGGAACGGGATGATCCCGGCGCGCGCCAGCTTCAGCTTCTCGCGCATCGGCATGTTCAGCTCGGCGTCGTCGACGGTGGGGGCGAGATGCGGCTGCAGCTTGCAGCGGACGGCGATGTAGATGACGAACATGGTCGCCATCATCAGCCCCGGGATGGCGCCTGCGAGCCAGAGCTGGCTCACCGGTTGGCGCGCGATCATGCCGTAGAGCACGAGCACGACCGAGGGCGGCACCAGGATGCCGAGGGTCGAGCCCGCCTGGACCACGCCGGTGATCATGATCTTGTCGTAGCCGCGGCGCAGCAGCTCGGGCAAGGCGATGGCGGCCCCGATGGTCATGCCGGCGACGCTCAGCCCGTTGACCGCGGAGATCACCACCATGAGCATGATGGTGCCGATCGCCAGCCCGCCGCGGAGCCGGCCGAACCAGACGTGGAAGGCGCGGTAGAGGTCCTCGGCGATGCCCGATTCCGAGAGGATGTAGCCCATGTAGACGAACAAGGGCAGGGTCAGCATCGGGAACCAGTTGAACAGCCGCCAAGCCGCGTTGTACGGCATCTCGACCGCACCCTGGCCGTAGAGCAGGAGTGCGGCGCCGGCGGCGACGAAGCCGATCGCCGCGAACACCCGCTGGCCGGTGAGCAGCATCAAGAGCATGGTCGCGAAGGTGAGGATCGCGATCATCTCGTAGCTCAGCGCCTGCATCATCGCAGCGACTTCCCGCGGAAGGTCGCCCAGTCCTTGAAGATGATCGAGATCGCCTGGAGGATCATCAGGACGATGGCGGCGACCATCAGCATCTTGATCGGCACCACGGACGGGTTCCACATCGAGAACAGGCGCTGGCCGGTCTCCATCGAGTAGCGCAGCGAGGAGATCGAGCCCCAGAGCAGGACGGCCAAGTAGAAGAGCAGGCAGGAGCTGGTGATCACGTCGGTCAGCGCCTTGCCGCGCTCGCTCAGCCGGTCGTAGAGCAAGTCCATGCGGACATGGCCGCCGTCGCGGAGCGAATAGGGGCCGCCGGCGAAGTAGTAGGCGGCGAGCGTGAACTGGGCGAACTCGATCGGCCAGTGCTGCGGCATGCGGATGACGTTGCGGGTGACGGCGTCGAACAGCAGGACGCCGATCATCAAGAAGACCAGGTACATGGCGATCAGGCCGACCAGCCCGGTGAAGCGGTCGACCCAGTGGACGTAGGCGCGGATCGGCCCGGGCATCCGCCCGCCCTGACGCGTCTCGGCGGTCTCCTGGTCGGTATCGCTCGGCGTCGTCATCGAGGCGCAGCGCCGGCCGGCGGCCGCCCGGTGAGCCTGGCCGCCTGTTGCTTTTCGTATCGAGCGCCGCGCCGCATGCCTCGTCTTCCCGCCACAGGCGAACCAGCTGTCGGGGCCGCCGGCGACGGCTGGCCCGATCGGTGGTCCCGGCCAAGTTGTCGCACGCATTCTCTCAGCCTGGATCACCAAGTCAATCAAGCGGTTGCGAAAAAACGCCGAAGCCCCGAGCATGTGCGGGCGCTGACGAGAAAAGCGGCAGCGCGTTGCCGGTCGGCGGCAAGCGCAGGGCATGCAGTGCAGCCACGGGTTGGGAATGGGGCAGAGCGAGCGAGGACCGGGTTTCGATGTCGCGGTGATCGGCGCCGGCGTCGTGGGTGCCGCGGTGGCCCGCCGGCTGCAGCTCGACGGCTATGCGGTGGTGGTGCTCGAGGCCGCCTCCGAGGTGCTCGACGGGGCATCCAAGGGCAACAGCGGCATCCTGCACACCGGCTTCGACGCGCCGCCCGACAGCCTCGAGGCGAAGTGCGTGGCCGAGGGGCGGGCCGAGTTTCTGGCGATCCACCGGGACCTCGATCTGCCGCTCGTCGAAACCGGGGCCATGGTACTTGCCTGGAGCGAGGCCGAGGCGGCGGCGTTGCCGGGCCTGCTCGAGCAGGCGCACGCCAACGGGGTGATGGACGCCGTCCTGCTGTCGGACAGCGAGGTTCGCAGGCTCGAGCCGCAGCTCGCCGAGGGCGTGCGAGGCGGCATGCGGGTGCCGGGCGAGCACGTCATCGATCCCTGGTCCACGGCCCACGCCTATCTCCTGCAGGCGCTCGTCAACGGTGCCGAGCTCCGGCGTCGGGCGGCCCTTCAGGCCGCGGCTTTCGACGGCAGCTCCTGGCGGCTGCAGACGACGGCCGGCAGCTTGCGCGCCGATGCGGTGATCGCCTGTGCCGGGCTGTTCGGCGATCGTGTGGAAGCGCTGCTGTTCGGCGATGCGAGCTTCACCATTCGGCCGCGCAAGGGCCAGTTCGTCGTCTACGACAAGCCGGCAGCGAGCCTCGCCCGCCACATCCTGCTGCCGGTGCCGACCGCGACCACCAAGGGCATCGTCGTCTGCCGGACGGCCTGGGGCAATCTCCTGGTCGGCCCGACGGCCGAGGAGCAGGAGAGCCGGAGCGAGGCCGCGACCGACCGGGCGACGCTCGAGGCCTTGATCGAGAAGGGTCGGGCGATCCTGCCGGGTCTGGCGGCCGAGGAGGTGACGGCGAGCTATGCCGGGCTGCGGCCGGCGACCGAAAGGAAAGAGTATCGCATCCGCGCCGATCGCGATCGCCGGCTGGTCTCGGTGGGCGGCATCCGCTCGACCGGCCTGAGCGCCGCCCTCGGCCTCGCCCGCCACGTGGCGACGCTGCTCGACGGGCGCGCCGTCACGCCCTTGGCCGAGCCCGTCATCCCGCGGCTGCCGTGGCTCGCCGAGGGGGCGGCATCTTCGTCGGGTGGGGCGCGCGACTGGACCCGGCCGGGGCATGGCGGCATCGTCTGTCATTGCGAGCTGGTCACCCGGCGGGAGGTCGAGCAGGCGCTGGGCGGGCCACTCGCGGCCACCACGCTCGCCGGGCTCAAGCGGCGCACAAGGGCCACGATGGGCCGCTGTCAGGGCTTCAACTGTTTGGCCCCGCTGGCCCGGCTGACCGAGGGCCGCCTCGAGCCGCCGATCGCTCTGCCGTTCGCGGGGCGCGAGCCGGGCGATGGCTGAGCGCTGCGACGTGGCCGTGGTCGGCAGCGGACCGGCAGGGCTGGGGGCCGCGACCGCGCTCGCGGCCGCGGGGCTTCGGGTGGTCGTGCTCGAGCGCGAAGCAGAGCCCGGCGGCATTCCCCGGCATTGCGGCCATCCGCCCTTCGGCCTCAGCGAGTTCCGCCGGGTGCTCACCGGCCCTGGCTATGCGCGGCGGCTGGTCGAGCGCGCGTCGGCGGCCGGGGTGGAGATCCGCACGGCGGTGACGGTGGTGGCCGTCCGGCCGGGTGGCGGGCTCGAGCTCACCACGCCCGACGGCCCGGCCCTCCTGGAGGCGGGTGCCGTGCTGCTCGCCACCGGGATTCGCGAGACCAGCCGGGCGGGGCGGCTGATCGGTGGGACCAAGCCCGCGGGCGTGATGAACACCGGGGCGCTGCAGGGCCTCGTCTATCTGGCGAAGCGGGTGCCGTTCCGCCGTCCGGTCATTCTCGGCACCGAGCTGGTCTCCTATTCGGCACTCCTGACCTGCCGCCACGCCGGCATCCGCCCGGTCGCCATGGTCGAGCCTGGGCCGCGGCCGGTCGCCTGGCAGGCCTCCCGCGGCCTGCCCTGGCTGATGCGCATCCCGCAGCATTTCGCGACCGAGGTCGAGGCGGTGCACGGCGAGGAGCGGGTGACGGCGGTCACCCTCTGCCGGGGCGAGCGGCGCTGGCGTATCGAGGCCGACGGGCTCCTGGTCACCGGCGGCTTTCGCCCTGAGGCGACGCTCTCGAGGGCAGCACACCTGCGCCTCGACCCCCGGACCGGCGGGCCCGAGATCGACGGCTTCGGGCGGACCTCCGATCCCGCCGTCTTCGCCGCCGGCAACCTCTTGCGCCCGGTCGAGACGGCCGGCTGGAGCTGGGCCGAGGGGGTCGCGGTGGCGGGCCACATCCGCCGGGCGCTGGCCGGCAGCCTGCCGGCGCCGGACGCCGCGCT
>SLRI01000609.1 GCA_007131045.1 Rhodospirillales bacterium | reverse complement strand
GGCCGTGCCCTGGCGAAAGCGGCGCTCGATGCCGGTGAGCCGCAGCACGGCCTCACTCATAGCGGAGTGCTTCCACGGGATCGACGCGCGCCGCGCGCCAGGCGGGATAGAGCGTGGCGAGGAAGGAGAGGCCGAGGCCCATGGCCACGATCCGGAGCACGTCGTCGATGTTAACCTCGGCCGGCAGGCGGGTGAGAAAGCGGACCTCGGCCGACCAGAGCTCCGCACCGGTCAGCCCTTCGAGGAACAGGCGGATGGTGTCGATATTCAGCGCGAAGCCGACGCCGAGGCCGAGCCCGATGGCGGTGCCGACAATGCCGATGCTCGCTCCTGCCAGAAAGAAGATGCGCATCACCGCACCCCTCGTGGCCCCCATGCTGCGCAGGATCGCGATGTCGCGGCCCTTCGATTTCACCAGCATGGTGATGCCGGTGATGATGTTGAAGGCGGCGACGATGATGATCAGCGTCAAGATCAAAAACATGACGTTGCGCTCGACCTCGAGCGCGTTGAAGAAGTGGATGTTGAGCTGCTGCCAGTCGACCACCCTGCCCTGGCCTTGTGCTGCGGCCACGATCGGCTCGCGCCAGCGCCCGATCTGCTCCGGCCGTTCGACCAGCACCTCGACCGCGGTCACCCGGTCGCCGAGCTGGAAATAGGCCTGCGCGTCCTCGAGCCCGATATAGACGAAATTGTTGTCGTACTCGTACATCCCGACCTCGAACAGGCCGACGATGCGGAAGGCCTTGATCCGCGGCACGGTGCCGAAGGCGGTGGCCGCCCCTTGCGGCGAGATCAGGCTGAGCTGGCTGCCGACACCCAGCCCCATCCGCTGCGCCATGCGCGAGCCGACGAGGATGGTGTCGGGCTCGTCGAGGCGCTCGATGGCACCGGCCACGATGTTGTCGGCGAAGATGTCCCGCCTTGCCAGGTCCGCCGCCCGTACGCCACGCACCATGGCACCGGACGCGGCGTCGCCCGCCGAGGCCATGACCTGGCCCTCGACATAGCCCATGGCGTCGATCACGCCGGGAATGGCGCGCAGCCGCTCGACCATCGCGTCGTCGTCCTCGATCCCTTGCGGGCCGGCGACGACGGTGGCGTGGCCGTTCACGCCCAGCACCCGATCGAGCAGCTCGGTCCGAAAACCGTTCATCACCGCGATGACGACGATCAGCGTGCCGACACCGAGAGCGATGCCGACCAGCGCGAACGCGGCGATGACGGAGATGAAGCCCTCGCCCCTCGTCGGCTTGAGATAGCGCCAGGCGACCAGGCGCTCGGCCTCACGCATGGATTTCGGACCGCATCAGGCGCCGAGCCGCTGCAAGAGGGCATCGGGCCCGAGCTCGACGGTCTCGCCGGAGCGGCGCGACTTGAGCTCGACCTTGCCCGCCTTGGCGCCGCGTGGGCCCACCGTCACCTGCCAGGGCAGGCCGATCAGCTCCATGGTGGCGAACTTGGCCCCGGCCCGCTCCTCGCGATCGTCGAGCAGGGTCTCGATCCCGGCCTTCTCGAGCTTGCCGTAGAGCTCCATGGCGAGGCCGTGCGCGGTCGCGTCGTCGGGGCGGAGATCGACCAGGCCGACCCGGAAGGGGGCCACGGATTCGGGCCAGACGATGCCCTTCTCGTCGTGGTTGGCCTCGATCAGGGCGCCCACGAGCCGCGACACGCCGATGCCGTAGGAGCCCATGTGAACGGGCCTCGTCTCGCCGTCCGGGCCGATCACCGCGGCGTCCATGGGCTCGGCATACTTGGTGCCGAAATAGAAGATGTGGCCGACCTCGATGCCGCGGCCGCTCTTCAACCGCTCGGGCGGCACCGGACAGGCTGCCGCGTCGTGCTTGTCGTCGGCGGCGGCATAGAGGCTCTTCAACACCTCGACGTCGAAGGTCTCCGCGGAAAAGTCGACATCCTCGAAGGCGGCGTCGAAATAGACGGCACTCTCGCCGGTCGACGCCAGGATCTGGAACTCGTGGCTGAGATTGCCGCCGATCGGCCCGGTCTCCGCCCGCATCGGAATGGCGGTCAGGCCCATCCGCTTGAAGGTCTTGAGATAGGCCACGAACATGTTGTCGTAGGCGGCCTCGGCGGCGGCCTGGTCGACGTCGAAGCTGTAGGCGTCCTTCATCAAGAACTCGCGGCCGCGCATCACCCCGAACCGGGGACGGACCTCGTCGCGGAACTTCCACTGGATGTGGTAGAGGTTCAACGGCAGCTGCTTGAAGCTCTGCACGTGCCGGCGGAAGATGTCGGTGACGTTCTCCTCGTTGGTCGGCCCGTAGAGCATGTCGCGCTCGTGGCGATCCTTGATCCTGAGCATCTCCTTGCCGTAGTCCTCGTAGCGACCACTCTCGCGCCAGAGGTCGGCGGGCTGGATGGTCGGCATCAGGATCGGGATCGCGCCCGCCCGCTGCATCTCGTCGTGGACGATGGCCTCGACCTTCCTGAGCACGTTGTAGCCCAAGGGCAGCCAATTGTAGATGCCGGCGGAGAGCTGCTGGATCATGCCGGCGCGGAGCATGAGCTGGTGGCTGACGATCTGGGCCTCGGCCGGGGTTTCCTTGAGCACGGGCAGGAAGTAGCGGGAAAGGCGCATGGGCATCTCGACTGGTGGGCGAAGCTGGCCGGGTGATCGCACGGTTTGCGCGGCGGTGCAACGACGACCCCCGAGGCCGACAACTGGGCCCGACGACGCGGCGGCACAAGATCGTGACCTGTTGCCACTTGCATCGACGGCGGGTTTGCATCGACACTCCCGGGCCAAGAGAGAGCAGCACTGGGAGGTGTCATGTCGGAACGCGTGAGCGAGACGGTCAACCACCAGGCCGGCGTGGCCGGGGACGAAGCCACGATCCGGCGGATCGAGATCGCCGATCTGCAGACGGTCCTGGCCAAGGGTGTCGAAGATTTTCGCGCCATCCCGACCCACGCCTTTTTCGTCGGGGTCATCTATGCCGTGCTCGGCCTGGTGATCATCCGCTGGAGCTTCCAGTACAGCCTGCTGCCGCTCGTCTTTCCGCTGATCGGCGGCTTCGCGCTGCTCGGTCCGTTCGCGGCCCTCGGCCTCTACGAGCTCAGCCGACGCCGCGAGGCGGGCGAGGAGGCCCGCTTCTGGCACATGTTCGAGGTGCGCAAGGCACCAAACCGGGGCGCCATCCTCAGGCTGGGCTTCGGCGTCGCCATGCTCTTCCTGGTCTGGCTCTGGACTGCGGTGGCACTCTTTCGGGCGACCTTCGGCGATTTGGACATCGCCGCCGGCGTGTTCCTCGCCGAGCTCTTCACGACCACGCACGGCTGGACGCTGATCATCCTCGGCAACCTCATCGGCGCCGTCTTCGCGTTCGCCATCCTCGCCGGCGTGGCGGTGGCCTTTCCGATGCTGGTCGACCGCAAGGTCGACGTCTCCACAGCCGTCGCCACCTCGCTGCGCGTCTTCGCCAAGAACCCCGTGCCGATGATCGCCTGGGGGATCATCGTCGGCGCCGGGCTGTTCATCGGCGC
>SLRI01000449.1 GCA_007131045.1 Rhodospirillales bacterium | reverse complement strand
TTGGCGTTGCGCCACAAGATGGCGGCACAGCCCTCGGGCGAGATCACCGAATAGATGCTGTGCTCGAGCATCAAGACGCGATCGGCGGTGGCGAGCGCGATCGCCCCGCCCGAGCCGCCCTCGCCGACGATGACCGAGACGACCGGCACGGTGAGTTGCAGGCTGGTCTCGATCGACCGGGCGATCGCCTCGGCCTGGCCGCGCTCCTCCGCCCGGATGCCGGGATGGGCCCCCGGCGTGTCGACGAGGGTTACCACCGGCAGCTTGAAGCGCTCGGCGAGCTTCATAAGGCGGACGGCCTTGCGGTAGCCCTCGGGCCGGGCCATGCCGAAATTGTGGTGGACGCGGTCCTCGGTCTCGCGCCCCTTCTCGTGGCCCATGACCAGGACGGCGCGGCCGCGAAACCGCCCGAGCCCGCCGAGGATGGCGTGATCGTCGCCGAAGCAGCGGTCGCCGGCGAGGGCCGTGTAGTCGGTGATCAGCGCCTTGACGTAGTCGGTGAAGTGCGGCCGGTCGACGTGGCGGGCGACTTGTGCCTTCTGCCAGGGCGTCAGCTTGCCGTAGGTGCTGGACAAGAGCTTGGCGGCGCGTCCCTCCAGCCTGGCGATCTCCTCGCCGAGGTCGAGATCGCTGCCGTCGGCCAAATGCCGGAGTTCCTTGACCTTGCCCTCGAGCTCGGCGATCGGTTTTTCGAAATCCAGCAAGCTGCTCATGCGCGCACAGTAGCCTCGGAGAGTCGGGTCGGGAAGGGGCCTGCCAGCTTGCGATCTGGTCAGGCGGTGGCGGCGGCGATCTGCTCGGCCTTTGCGACCATCGCCTCGGCCTGCTTGATCGAGGCGATGTCGATCAGCCGGCCGTCGAGCGAGACCGCACCCTTGCCCTCCCGGGTCGCCTTCTCCATGGCCTCGAGGATGCGCCGGGCCTTCTCGAGATCGGCCTCGGACGGGCCCATGACGGCGTTGGCGAGGTCGATCTGCTTGGGATGGATCGCCCATTTGCCCTCGCAGCCGAGCACCGCTGCCCGGTTGGCGTGTGCCTCGAACCCCGCGGGATCGGAGAAATCGCCGAACGGGCCGTCGATGGGGCGCAGCCCGTGGGCACGCGCCGCGACCACCAGCCGGGCGATCGCGTAGTGCCACATGTCGCCCCAGTGATAAGCGCGCTCGGCGTCCTCGGGCCCGCCGGTGAGCACCCCGTAATCCGGGTTCGGCCCGCCGATCATGGTGGTCCGCGCGCGGGTCGAGGCGGCATAGTCGGCGACGCCGAAATGCAGCGATTCGTTGCGCTTGCTGGCCCCTGCTATGGCCTCGACATTGGCCATGCCCAAAGCGGTCTCGATGATCAGCTCGAAGCCGAGACGCTTCTTGCGGCCGATCGCGGTCTCGACTTGCGTCACCAGCATGTCGAGCGCGTAGACGTCGGCGGCGGTTCCTACCTTGGGGATCATGAGGAGGTCGAGCCGTTCGCCGCCCTCTTCGATCACCTCGATGACGTCGCGGTACATGAAGGGGGTGTCGAGGCCGTTGATCCGCACCGAGAGGGTCTTCGTGCCCCAGTCGACGTCGTGCAAGGCCTGGATGACGTTGGCTCGCGCCTCGATCTTCTTGTCCGGTGCCACCGCGTCCTCGAGATCGAGGAAGACGATATCGGCGTTCGACGCCGCGGCCTTCTCGAACATCTGCGGGCTCGAGCCCGGCACGGCCAGTTCGGAGCGGTTCAGCCGGGCGGCCGTCGGCTCGACGATGGTGAAGCTCATCGGTTCGGTCCTCGCTTTTTCGACCCGTCGGTCGCAGCTTTGCTGCGTTGCACAACGGTGTGCCCGGACTCGCCGCCTCGGGCAAGCGGATGGTATGTCGCGACCACCTCCTGCAGTCGTTCCGGCTGCAGGTGGGTGTAGATTTGCGTCGTCGCAATGTCGGCATGGCCGAGCATGGTCTGCACGGTCCTGAGATCGGCACCGCGCGCCAGGAGGTGGCTGGCGAAAGCGTGGCGCAGCACGTGGGGCGACAGGCGGCGGGGATCGATGCCGGCCTCGAGCGCGAGTTCGTGCAGCAGTTGGGCGACGCGCTGGCGGGTCAGATGACCCTGGCGGCCGCGCGACGGAAAGAGCCAGCGGCGCCGGGCGGGGGCGAGGTCGAGCCCGGCACGGTGCTCGAGCCAGCGGTCGAGGGCGGCCTGGGCGTGGCCGCCGATCGGCACCATCCGTTCCTTGTCGCCCTTGCCTTGCACGCGAAGGCTCTGCCGGTCGGCGGCCAATGCCGCGACCGGCAGGCCGACGAGCTCGCTGATCCGAAGCCCGGTGGCGTAGAGCAGCTCGAGGATCGCCATCAGCCGGAGCCCGTCGGCGCCGGGCCGCGCCTCGGCGGCGCCGATCAGGGCCGTGACCTCGGCCTCGCTCAGATAGCGCGGCAGCTGACGGCCGCGCCTGGGCCGGTCGAGATGGAGCGACGGATCGTCCGGGCGGCTGCGCTCGAGGTAGAGAAAGCGGCAGTACTGGCGAAGCGCGGAGAGCTTGCGGGCGATTGTCGCGCTCTTCAGGCCCTGACCGTCGAGATGGCCGAGCCAGGCGCGCAGGTCGTCGGCCGTGGCGGCTTCGAGCGACCGGCCGCGGCGTTCGAGAAAGCGGGCGGCATCCTCGAGGTCGCGGCCGTAGGCGGCGAGCGTGTGGCGGCTGGCCCCGCGCTCGACCGCCAGCATCTCGAGGAAGGGCTCGCGCATCGCTGGTGGTGGCCCCGGGGCGCGCCGCCGCCGGGCTAGCGGGGCAGCTGCGCGTCCGGGATCTCCACCTCGATCTGCTGGATCGGTGGCGGTCGATCCCAGGTGGCGAGGAAGATGACCCCGCCGAGGACGACGACGAGCAGGCAGAGGAGCAGGACGCGGCGGACGGTGGACATGCGGCGTGGGCGGCTTTCTGGCGGGGCCGGCTCGACCGGCGAGCCTTGCTTGCTGCGGATCAAAGGCGCCGGTGGCGGGCCCGGCGCCGAGCGAGAGGCGAGTGTTGTCGACGAGCGGGCTTGCGGCCCGCCGATCGCCTCGCCTAGCTTGCGCCACCGGACCGAACCGGCACCTCTCTATAATCATTGCAACCACGGGTTTCAACGTCGCCACCATGTCACCTATTCGACGAACCGACGCACTGCGGCAGCAAAGCCCCATCGCCGCCGGCCGAGCCGAGCCGGCCGACCACGACGACGCTTCGCGATCGGCTCAGGCTGCTGCGGCATCCCGCCGGAGGCTGCAGAAGCCCGTCGTGCTGGTCGGGTTGATGGGGGCCGGCAAGACCGCCGTCGGCCGGCGGCTCGCGGCTCTCCTGGACGTCGCCTTCGTCGACGCCGACGAGGCGATCGTCGAGGCCGCCGCGATGTGCATCCCCGATATCTTCGAGGTCTACGGCGAGCAGGCGTTCCGCGACCTCGAGCGGCGGGTGGTGGCACGCCTGATCGAAGAGACCCCGGGCGTGCTGGCCCTGGGGGGTGGCGCCTTCGTCGATCCGCGCACCCGGGCCGCCTTGGCCGGGCGCACCGTCACCATCTGGCTCAAGGCCGATCTCGACACGCTGGTCGGGCGGACAGCTAAGAAGCGGGCGAGCCGGCCGTTGCTGCTGCAGGGTGATCCGAAGGCGATTCTCGCCGACCTCATGGACCGGCGTTATCCGATCTACGCCCTGGCCGACCACACCGTGGTCACCGGCGATCAGCCGCTCGACGAGGCGGCCGAGCGGCTGGCGGCCCTGCTCCGCCGTGAAGGGGTGCTGGTCGATGTCGCCTGACCCGTCCCCGCTGATGGTCGAGCTCACCGAGCGTCGCTACCCGATCCACATTTCGAGCGGTCTCTTGGATCGTGCCGGCGCCGTCCTGGCGCCGCTGCTGCCGCGGCCGCTGGTGCTGCTGGTCACCGATGCCAACGTCGCCCGGACGCCGCATCTCGGCCGGCTCGAGGGGTCGCTCGCTTCCGCCGGCATCGCTGTCCGAAGGCTGGTCGTGGCGGCCGGCGAGGGCAGCAAGAGCCTGGATGCCTATGGCCGGCTGGTCGAGGCGATGCTGGCCTCCGGCATCGACCGAAAGACCACCGTTTTGGCGCTGGGCGGCGGGGTGATCGGCGATCTCGCCGGCTTCGCCGCGGCAACGGCGCTGCGCGGCCTGCCCTTCGTCCAGGTCCCGACCAGCCTCCTGGCCCAGGTCGACAGCTCGGTCGGTGGCAAGACCGGGATCAACTCGGCGCACGGCAAGAACCTGATCGGCGCCTTTCACCAGCCGCTCGCGGTGCTGATCGACGTCGACGTGCTCCAGGACCTGCCCGAGCGCGAGCTGAAGGCCGGCTACGGCGAGGTGATCAAGCACGGCTGCCTCGCCGATGCCGATTATTTCGCCTGGCTCGAGGCCAACGCTGCGGCGATGCTCGCCGGCGACGCCGCCCTGCGGCTCGAGGCGATCCGCCGCTCGGTCGAGATCAAGGCCGCCATCGTCGCCGATGACGAGCGCGAGACGACCGGCCGGCGGGCACTCTTGAACTTCGGCCACACCTTCGCGCACGCCTACGAGGCCCTGACCGGCTACGGCGACCGGCTGCTGCACGGCGAGGCCGTGGCACTCGGCATGGTCAAGGCGGCGAGGCTCTCGGCGGCGCTCGGTCTGGCGCCCGGAGCCGATGCCGAGCAGCTCGAGGCGCATCTCTCCAGCCTCGGCATCGCCACCGACCCGCGCCGGCTCTTGAACCAGGGCTTCCCGGTCGAGGCCGTCATCGAGGCGATGACCCGCGACAAGAAGGCCGAGGCCGGCGCCTTGCGCTTCGTCCTCTGGCACGGCGTCGGCCGGGCCTTTCTCACGGGCGGGGTCGACCCCGCCGCCTTGCACGAGATTCTCGCTGCCGACGCCTGACTCCCGGCTGGCACGGGCCGCACGGACACGTGCTGGCGGCAGCGGATCGCATCTGCTATCGCTGCCGGATGCCGTACGTGCGGCGTGAGCTTCGTCGCTAAAAGCCAAGAAACAAGAGAACAGGGAGCGAATCGATGGCAGCAAGAACGCTTTGCGCGGCGCTGGGCGCCGCACTGCTGAGCACCACCGCGATGGCCGAGATCGCCACCGGCGACACCTCGGGCATGCGCATCGCCCTCTCCAACAATTTCGCCGGCAACAGCTGGCGCCAGGCGATGCTGAAGAGCTGGGACGAGGTCTCGAGCCAGGCGGTGGCGGAGGGCATCGTCGCCGAGGCGCCGGCCTTCACCACCGCCGAGAACCAGGCGACCGAGCAGGCGGCCCAGATCCAGAACCTGATCCTCCAGGGCTTCGATGCCATCGTCCTCAACGCCGCCTCGCCCACCGCCTTGAACGGCGCGGTACGCGAGGCCTGCGATGCCGGTGTCGTCGTCGTCTCGTTCGACGGCATCGTCACCGAGCCCTGCGCCTGGCGGATCGTCATCGACTTCGCCGGCATGGGCACGGCGCAGCTCGACTATCTGGCCGAGAAGATGCCCGAGGGCGGCAAGCTGCTCGAGATCAGGGGCCTCGCCGGGGTCTTCGTCGATGACGAGATCCACAGCGGCATCGTCAAGGGGGTCGAGACCCACTCGCAATTCGAGGTCGTGGGCTCGGTGCACGGCGACTGGACCCAGACCGTAGCACAGCGCGAGGTTTCGGGCATCCTGCCGACATTGCCCGCGATCGATGCCGTGGTGACCCAGGGCGGCGACGGCTATGGTGCCGCCCAGGCCTTCCGCGCTGCCGGTCGCGACATTCCCTTGATCATCATGGGCAACCGCCACGACGAGCTGACCTGGTGGCAGGAGCAGCGCGACGCCACCGGCTACGAGACCATGTCGCTGTCGATTGCACCTGCCAGCGCCCAGGTCGGCTTCTGGGTCGCCCAGCAGATCCTCGCCGGCCGCGAGGTGCCGCAGGATCTCTTGCTGCCGACGCTGGTCATCGAGCAGGACGAGCTCGACTACTGGCTCGAGCAGACCGAGGAGGGCGGGGTCACCAACGCCGTCTACACCCTCGACTGGACCGATAAGATGATCGAGGCGGTGGCCGCTGGCGAGCCGGTGCCGCCCACACCCACGGCCGAGTGACAGCACTCGTCGAGCTCGGCGGCCTCGAGAAGCGCTACGAGGCCGTCCGGGCGCTCGATGGCGTCGATCTGAGTGTCGCCGCCGGCGAGGTGCTGGGCCTCGTCGGCCACAACGGCGCCGGCAAGTCGACCCTGATCAACGTGCTGGCCGGCACGGTGGTCCCCGATGCCGGGCGGATCGAGGTCAGGGGCGAGGATCTGACCCGGGGCTACGACGTCACGACCGCGACCGACCGCGGCATTCGCTGCGTTTTTCAGGAGCTCTCGCTCTGCCCGAACCTCACCGCCGCCGAGAATACCCGGATCGTCCATCGCAGTATCCGGGGCCATGGCTGGCACGAGCGCGCCCGTGCGCTGATCATGGCCACGCTCGATGCGGTCTTTCCGGGGCACGGCATCCGCCCCGACCGACGGATCGGTGATCTCTCGATCGGCCGGCGGCAGATGGTCGAAATCGCCCGGGCGTTCACCGAGACCGAGACGCCGGTGCGGCTCGTCATCCTCGACGAGCCCACCTCTTCGCTCGATTCGACCGCGGCCGAGCAGCTGCTCGCCTATGTCCGCAGGCGCCAGGCGGACGGGGTCGCCACCATCCTGATCTCGCATCTACTGGGTGAGATCCTGAGTGCCGCGGATCGAGTGGTGGTGATGCGCGACGGCAAGGTCGTGGCCGACAGGGCGGCGTCGACCCTCGCCCGCGATGCACTGGTCGGTCTGATGGGCCATGTGGCGCAGCAGCCGGGCGCGGCGGCGGGCAGGCGGCGGCTCGACGCGGCGAAGGTTCTCGACGGGCCGGGCCCGGGCGGCCGGCATCGGCTGGAGCTGCGGCGGGGCGAGGTCGTGGGCCTGGCCGGTCTCGCCGGGCACGGCCAGACCGCGGCCCTTCTCGCGATCTACGACCGACCACGTGCTTTTGCGGCCGAGGCGGCCCTCGCCTTCGTTGCCGGCGACCGGCAAGCGGACGGTGTCTTTCCGCTCTGGTCGATACGGGACAATATTGCCGTCCGCAGCTTTGCCGCGCTGCGCCGCCACGGGCTGCTCGACGAAGGCGGCGTGAGCGAGCTCGCCGAGACGTGGCGCCAGCGGATCGGCATTCGCACCCCGGATGTCAGGAACCCGATCCTCAGCCTTTCCGGCGGCAACCAGCAGAAGGTGCTCTTCGCTCGGGCGCTGGCCTCCGCGGCCACGATCATCCTGATGGACGATCCGATGCGCGGCGTGGATGTCGGCACCAAGAGCGAGGTCTACGCCCTGATCCGCCAGGAGGCCACGGCCGGCCGCTCGTTCCTCTGGTACACCACCGAGCTCGACGAGCTGGTCCATTGCGATCGCGTCTACGTCTTTCGCGAGGACGAGATCGTGGCGCATCTGGAGCAGGACGAGATCACCGAGCGCGCCGTGCTGCAGGCCTCGTTCCGCGCCGACACGGAGGCTGTCGCCTGATGGGCTCGGCCGCATGATCATCGATTGGCGCGAGCTGGTCCGGACGTCGCTGCCGGCGCTGGCGCTCGCCGCCCTGCTCGGCGCCATCTTCTGGCTGCAGCCCCGGGCGATGAGCTATCAGGGCCTCAATCTCCTCTTGAATCTCTCGATCCCGATCGTCTTCGCCACGCTGGCCCAGATGTTCGTCTTGACCGTGGGCGATCTCGATCTCGGCATCGGTGGTTTCGTCACGTTCGTCGCCTGCGTCACCGTCACTTGGCTCGCCGAGGCACCGCTGGTCGGCGTGCTGATCCTGGTGGCCGCGATCGGTCTCTATGCCGCCGTCGGGGCGCTGATCGAGCTGCGCAACCTGCCGGCGATCGTGGTCACGCTCGGCATGTCGTTCGTCTGGTTCGGGCTCGCCGTCATCGTCCTGCCCTCGCCCGGCGGCCGCACGCCCGAATGGCTGATCGCCGCCGTGCGCCTGCGCCCGCCCGGCATCCCCTTGGCGATCCTGGCGGCCGTCGGCATCGGCCTGGTCGGTCATTTGCTCTTGATGCGGACCTCGTTCGGGGTCGTCCTGCGCGGTGCCGGCGGCAACCCCCGGGCGATCACCCGGGCCGGCTGGTCGATGCTGCAGATCCGGATGACGCTCTATGCGCTGGCCGGACTGATGGGTGTCTTCGCCGGGCTCACCCTCGCCGGCATCACCACCTCTGCGGATGCCAATATCGCCCTTCGATACACGCTGCTCTCGATCGCCGGTGCTATCCTCGGCGGCAGCCAGTTCACCGGCGGCCGAGTATCGCCGATCGGCGCCGTGCTGGGTGCCTTGGTGATGACCTTGGCCGCCTCCTTCCTCGCCTTCCTCCGGCTCAATCCCGACTGGCAGATCGGTGTGCAGGGGGCCATTCTGATCCTGGTCCTGGCGCTCAGGGCCGTCCTCGACCGGCTGGCGGGCGAGCGCTGAGATGGCGGCATGGCTCGCCCGGACGGGGGTTCGCGACTGGCTCTTCGCCTATGTCGGTGCGGTCACGGTCTGGCTCGTCACCGTGGTCATCGCCGACGGCTTCGGGGCCATGCAGACGCTCACCGCGGGGCTCGGCTTCGCCGTCTTCTACGTTCTCGTTGCCACCGGGCAGATGTTCGTGATCGCGACGGGCCCCGGCAACATCGACCTTTCGATCCCGGCCACGGTGACCCTCGGGGCCGGGGTGGCGATGAGCGTGATGGCCGGCAGTGACGCGATGATCGTCCCGGGCTTTCTGGCCGCCATCGCCACCGGCATCGCCGTCGGCAGCTTCAACTATGCGCTGATCCGCGCGCTCCGCATCCCGCCGATCATCGCCACCCTGTCGTCCAGCTTCGTCGTCCAGTCGACCGCCATCTGGTACGGTCGCGGGCTGAGCATCAAGCCGCCCGATGCGTTGCAGGACTTTACCTTCGCGCGCGTGCTCGACGTGCCGGTGATGACGCTCGTGGCCGTCCTCTTCACCATGGCGATGGCCGTGGTCCTCCGCCGCACCGTCTATGGCCGCTCGGTCCTCGCCATCGGCCAGAATCCGAAGGCGGCGCACCTCGCCGGGGTCGATGTCGAGCGGACGCGCTGGGTCACCTACACGCTCTCGGCGGCCTTGGCCGGCTTCACGGGCGCGCTTTTCGCCGGCTTCTCGGGCGGCGTTTCGCTCGACATGGGCGCGCAGTTCCTCCTGGCCTCGATTGCCGTGGTGGTTATCGGCGGCACCAGCGTGGCCGGCGGCCGTGCCAACCTGCCGGGATTGTGGGGTGCCGCCCTCTTCCTCTTCCTGCTGGTCACCATGCTGAACGCCGCCGGAGTCGGCAGTGGAGTACGCCAGCTCTTGACCGGTGTCCTGATCATCGCCGTGATCACCGCGGCGGGTGGCGAGCAGCGCGGGCGTTGAGCTCTGCTGCCGTTTGCCGTATATTCGCACCGTCACACGTATATGCAAATGGAGGCGGCAATGCCGCTCTACATCCGCGACGACGGCGTCAAGGAGCTGGCTCGCCGCGCCGCCGAAGCCAGGCGGACCAACATCACCGAGGCGGTCCGCGAGGCGCTGGAGCGGCTGATGGCCGATATCGAACGGGAGCGGGAGGAACGCGACCGGGCCTTGCAAGAGCTGTTTCGTGAGTTCGACGCGAACCCGCCAGACCGGGTCTATGGCGACGAAGAGATGTACGACGAGGACGGCTTGCCGCGTTGAGGCTCGTCGTCGATACATCGGCACTTGCGGCGATTCGCTTTGGTGAGCCAGAGCGGCCGACTTTCCACCAGATACTGCTTCGTGCCGAGGTGCACTTGTCGATCGCCTCGTACACAGAGTTCCTCATGGTGATGCAGTCGCGGCGCGGCCGTGCCGAGTTGATGCACGCCGACAGCCTGATGAATCTGTACGAGATTCGACTCGAGCCCGTCCTCGCCGAGGATCGCATTATCCTGCAGGGCGCCGTTCGCGACTTCGCCCGCGGCCGGCGGCAGCCGCCCGCGGTTCTGAACTTCGGCGATCTCTTCGCCTATGCGCTGGCCAAGCGGCTGGGCCTGCCGCTGCTGTTCAAGGGCCAGGACTTCGCCATGACCGACATCGACGCCGTGCCGGGCTGACCTCAGAGACTGTCCAGCCCGGCGACGAAACGGTCGAGGGTGAGGCTGTCGATCCAGCGCGGGCCGGCCGTCGCCGGGTCGATGACGAACAGCCCGATCACCGTTCCGCCGTCGTGCCGGGGCAGGCCCGGCTCGCTGGTCGTGGCCGGTGCCGGGCTCGTCGCCGGCCGCAACGGCATCGCCACCCCGGACCGTGGCAGGTAGACGAGGGCGAGACCGAGCGCGTCGTCGACCAGCTCGACCAGCCCGTAGGCGCTCATCCCGTCCGAATAGCGAACGACGATCAGGCTCGAGCGGCCGAGCGCGGCGGCGGGAACCACCACGTGCTCGGGCGTGACGTAGAACCCGGCGAGACCGTCGGCACCTACCCGCACGATCCCGCTCGGCCGCTCGCGCCAGGCGCCGATTTCGGTTGGTGACACGGCGACCGGTTGCGCGGCGGGACCGGCACTCGGCTCGGGCGTCGTCAGGATGCCGTCGACGGCAGCGGATAGCGCAGCCGGGATGGCGGGCGGGGCGTCGTCGCCGCCGGTGGTCCTGGCCAGCTGCCTCTCGTCGGCGGTGCTGCCGGGGCTCGGCCGAGCGAGCCGGGCCATGGTGGCCTCCAGGCTTGCCTGTCCGGTCGGGGCGGCAGGCTCGGTGGCGGCGAGATGGGTCAGCAGCATGCTGGTAGCGATCGGAGGCGGTGAGCGGCGCCAGGCCGCGAGCTCGGCCGCGGTGATGGCCGTGGCATGGGTCGCGTGCTGGGGCTCGACATCCTGCGGATGGCGGCCGCTGCCGACCGCAAAGCGCCGCTGCTCGGCCAGCGTCACGATCGTTTCCGCCGCGAGGCCCAGGCCGCGATCGTAGAGGGCCACCGGGACCGCCAGCCGCCGCTCGGCCTCGAGCTCGACCAGCTCGTAGCGGTAGGGGGTGAGTATCGGGTCCTCGATGAAGGCCGGGGTGTCGGCGAGGGCCGCTTCGGCGGCGCGGACGTCGCCGCGGCCGGCCACGGCGCCGATGCCGCTGATGACGCCGCCAGCGACCGTGCCGATCAGATCGAGCAGCGGATCGCCCGTCGCGAACACGTCGACGCCGGTCGCGGCCGTGCGATTTTTGGCCGCCACCGCCTTCTCGAGCGCCTGGTGCTCGGGATTGCGGCGGCGCTTGGTGCCGGTCGGGTAGGCCGAATGGACCGTCCGCCGTTCCAGCACGACGTCGGCGGCCGCCGGCAGCTGCACGGCAGCCCCGACCAGAACGGCGCAAGGAGCAGCGCCGACAGCGGCTGCCGTCACCTCGGGGATCGGCAGATCGCTGCGCACCGCGAGCGCCTCGGGCCCGAGCGAGGCCATCACCAGTGGTGCCGTCAGCGGATCGAGGACCCTGATCCGCGCCGCATCGAAGCCGGCGAGCTGCCGCACGATGGCGGCACAAGAGCCCGGATCGGGCCAGGCGACGGTCGTCCCGGGCGAGGTTTCGCCGCCGGCCGCCGGGGCGACGGCAGCGATCTCGACCGCCGCCGAGCGCTCTAAAACCGTCAGATTCACAGCCGACAGGTCCACAGCCGATCGATCCGCCGCCGATCGATCCCAAGCCGCGCACGCCGTCAGCGCCAAGGGCGCCAACGCCACGACCGCGATCACCACTGGCAAACACCGCAACGACGAGCACCCGTCTGTGGTCACTCCGCTTGCCATCTCGCCACCTCGAATAACCCCGGGTGATGAACTAGCAGCAGCGAGCGCCGAAAATCAACCACTAGTAGAATTATTGCGTGGTTAGGCGGTCATTGCTCGGGCGCCGCCGCCTGCTCGATCGCGGTGGTGACGGTCGTCAGCACGTCCTCGAGCAGCGTCTCGTCGTCGGCCTCGACCATCACCCGGATCAGGGGCTCGGTGCCGGACGGCCGCACGACCAGGCGACCACGGCCCTCGAGCCTGGCGGCATTGGCCTCGAGGATACCGCCCAGCGCCGGGCCCGCGAGATCGATCCGGCTCGCGATCCGCACGTTGCGCAGCTCTTGTGGCAGCGGCGTGAAGGCGCGGCAGAGCTCGCTCACCGACCGCTCGCTCCGGCAGAGCACGGCGAGCACCTGGAGCGCGGCGAGCAGACCGTCGCCGGTGGTGGCGAAGTCGCTGAGGATCACGTGGCCGGACTGCTCGCCGCCGACATTGAAGCCGCCGTCGCGCATCCGCTCGACGACGTAGCGATCACCGACCTTGGTGCGGTGGAGCTGCAGGCCCAGATCCTCGACGAAGCCTTCGAGACCGAAATTCGACATCAAGGTGGCGACGATACCACCACCCCGGACCCGACCCTCGGCGGCCCAGCTGCGGGTGATGGTCGCCAGAAGCTGATCACCGTCGACCAGCTGGCCCTGCTCGTCGACCAGCACGACGCGGTCGGCATCACCGTCGAGAGCGATGCCGAGATCCGCCCGGTGCTCGCGCACCGCGGCTCGGATCGCGCCTGGATAGGTCGAGCCGCAATCGGCATTGATGTTGCGCCCGTTCGGGGTGACGCCGATGCTGATCACCTCGGCGCCGAGCTCGAAGAAGAGCTCGGGCGCGATGTGGTAGGCCGCCCCGTTGGCGCAATCGACGACGATCTTGCGGCCGGCGAGGTCGAGGCCGCGGGGAAAGCTGCTCTTCAGGTTCTCGACATAGCGGCCACGGGCGTCCTCGTAGCGCATTGCCCGGCCGATCTCGGCAGCCGGCGCCTCGCCGTTCTTGTCCATGCCTCGCATTTGCGCCTCGATCTCGTCCTCGAGCGCGTCCGAGAGCTTGAACCCATCGGGGCCGAAAAGCTTGATGCCGTTGTCCTCGAACGGGTTGTGCGAGGCCGAGACCATCACGCCGATATCGGCGCGCAGCGAGCGGGTCAGAAAGGCCACGGCCGGCGTGGGGACGGGCCCGGTCAGCATCACCCGCATGCCGGCGGAGAGGAAGCCCGCGGTCAGCGCGTTCTCGATCATGTAGCCCGACAATCGGGTGTCCTTGCCGATCACCACCCGGTTCTGGTGGCCGGCCCGGCGAAACAGGCTGCCAGCAGCCCGGCCGAGGCCCAAGGCCACCTCGGCAGTCATCGGGTAGGTGTTGCTGCGCCCGCGAATCCCGTCGGTACCGAACAACCGCCG
>SLRI01000192.1 GCA_007131045.1 Rhodospirillales bacterium | reverse complement strand
GCGCCTGCACCCCCAGATCGTCGAGCAGAAAGCCCGCCCCCAGGAGCCGCCGCGTCGCCTCGGCCACCACCACCTGCCCGGGTGCGGCCAGCGCCTGCAGCCGGGCCGCCAGGTTGGGCGTGTCACCGACCACCGTCTGCTCCTGTGCCGTCCCCTCGCCGATCAGCTCGCCGACCACCACGAGCCCCGTCGCGACCCCGATCCGGCAGGCCAGCGGTGTGCCGCCACCGCTCAGTCGGGCCACTGCCGCAACGATCGCGAGCCCGGCCCGCACCGCCCGCTCGGCCTCGTCCTCGTGCGCCCGCGGCCAGCCGAAATAGGCCAGGACCCCATCGCCCATGAACTTCGCCACATGCCCCTCGAACCGCGCGATCTCGCCTGCGACCGCATTCTGGTAGCCGCGCAAGACGGCCCCCATCTCCTCCGGATCGAGCCGCGCCGAGAGCGCCGTGGAGCCCACGAGATCGACGAACATCACGGTGAGCTGCCGCCGCTCGGCGGCACCGGCGGGCATTGGTGCCGTCACTGCTGCGGAGGCCGATTCCGCAACGGCCGCCAGGGCCTTGAGCAGCTTGCGGCGCGGCCCGAGCGGCAGGCCCAGATCGGCGAGATCGCTCTCGGACAGCTCGCGCAAGACCTCGCCGTCGATTTCGCTGTCCGCGAACACCTGCACCCACCGCTCGAATCCATTGAGTGCCAGCCAGTCGCCGACCTCGGCCAGCGTTTTCATCCGAGCTCCTCCAGGAGCGCCTTGGCCTCCAGGAGGTCCAGCGTGTCGAAGCCCTCGGTGAACCAGCCGTAGACGGGGGCCAGAAGGCCCTGCGCCCGTTGCCGCTCGCCGCGCTCGGTCCAGAGCCGGGCGAGGTCGCGGGCGGCCCTGAGCTCCAGCGAGCGGGCCTCCTGCTCGCGGGCGACCTCGAGCGCGCGCTCGAGGTCGGCCTCGGCAGCGTCTTGGGCACCGGCATCGATGCGCAGGGCCACTGCCGCGCGGACGCGATGCAGGTCACTGGCGAGCACCCGGTCGCCGCTGGCTTCCAGCGCCCCGAAGGCTTGCGCCATGGCCGCTGCCGCCGCTCCCTGGTGGCCGGCCTCTGCGTAGGCCTCGGCGGCGATCGCCAGATGGAGCGGCGCAAACCGCACGGCGCCGATCTGCCGCGCCGCCGCGAGACCGGCCTCGATCTCGTCGATTCCCGTCGCCGTCCCCTGCCGAAACAACGCGGCCCCGAGAAAGCTCAGACCCCACGCATGCCACAGCGCCAGCGACATCCTCTCGGCCAGTTGCAGCGCCTCGCGCGCCGCCCGCTCCAGCCGTTCCGGCCGACGCAACCAGAGGCTCATGGGGGCGACGCCGAAGCACAGCGCCAGCCCGGTGGTATTGGCGTGGTCGACTGTCCGCGCCCATGCCAGCGTCTCGTCCATCTGCACCGCGGCCTGATCGGGCCAGCCGAGATGCCAGAGGCACCAGGCGCGGTAGGTGCCCGCCGCCATGGCGGGGTCGTGCCCGTAGCGCAGCTTCAGATTGCCGTGCGCCTCGGGCCGATAAAGTGCCAGCGACCGCTCGGCAAGTGCCAGAGACTCGCGCAAGCGCCCGGCGTGGAAGCGTTCCAGCGCCTGTGCGCGCATGCCGATCAGCTGCGGCCCGCTGTCGTTCTGCGTCGCCGCCAGCGCGGCGAAGCGGTCGGCCAGATGTGCCGAGCCGGCTGTCCCGATGTAGCGGCCCGCCCAGAGACCATACACCGCCGGCAGCTGCAGCACGGGCTCGCCCGCCGCGTCGGCGAGCTCCAGCGCGCGCTCGAAGGCGGCGAGGGTGGCCTGCCCCTGATAGCCGTCGCTCGCCATCAGCGCCTGCCCGAGCTGGACCTGGAGCGCCTGCTCGCGCCGCAGCCATTGCTGGTCGCGCCCGATCGCCCCGCACAAGCGCACCGCAGCGCCGAACGCCGCGATGGCCTCACGAAATGCCGGCCGCGCCACGGCCGCCCGCCCCGCCTCTTCCCAGGCGTCCAGTGCCGTCTCCAGCCGCCCGGCCGCCTCGGCGTGCTGTGCCCGGATCTCCGGCGCCGCATCGCCGGTCGTCTCGAGCAGGTCGAAGAGCCGACCGTGCAGCGCTTGCCGCCGGCTCTTGAGCAGGCTCTCATAGGCAGCATCCCGGACCAGCGCGTGCTTGAACAGGTAGGTGGCATCGGGCGGCGTGCCGCGGCGGAAGACCAGCTCGGCTTCGACCAGGCGCTGCATGGCCCGAGCCAGCTCGGCCTCGGGCAGGCCGGCGAGGGCGGCGATCGTCCGATGCTCGAAGCTGCGGCCGATGACGGCTGCGGTCTGCGCCACCTCCTTGACCGGGTGCAGGCGGTCGAGACGGGCCATCAACGAATCGTGCAGCGAGGTGGGGATGGCGAGGCGGTCGAGCGGGCCGTCGAGCAGCCAGGCGTCCTCGGTCTCGCGCAAGGCCCCCGATTCGAGCACCGCCTTGGTCATCTCCTCGACATAGAGCGGCACGCCGTCGGTGCGCGCCGCGATCTCCGCCACCAGCTCCACCGGCAGCGTCTTGCCACGCGTCACCCGGGTCATGATCGCCGCCGTCGCCTCGCGGCCGAGGCGGTTCAGCGCCAGGCGGGTCACGATCGGGTGGCCGCCGAAGCCGTGGGTGAAGCTCGGCCGGGCGGTGGCCAGAAGCAGCACGGGTGCAGTCGCCACCCGGTCGAGCATCAGCTCGATCAGCTCGAGCGTGGTGGGATCGATCCAGTGGACGTCCTCGAAGACAACCAGCACCGGCTGTCGCTGGCTGAGGCCCGAGAGCTGGTCGAGCAGCGCCGAGAGCGTGCGCTGGCGGCGTTGCTGGGGCGGCAGGTCGATCGGCCCGTAGCGCGCCTCGCCGTCGATGCCGAGCAGGGCCGCCAGGTGCAGGGCTGCCGCCGCCAGGTCGTCCACCGCCCGGCCGAGCAGCGCCTCGAGCTTGTCCAGCCGCGCGTCGATCGGCTCGCCCGGGTCGATGCCGGCGGCCATGCCGAGCTGCTGGATCACCGGCCAGAGCGCGCTGTCGCTGTGGTAGGGCGAGCACTGGTAGCGAACTGCCAGGTGCGGCTCCGCCGCCAGCGCTTCGAACAGTGCCGCCGTGATCCGCGACTTGCCGATGCCGGCCTCGCCGCTCAACAGCACGAGCTGCCCCTCGCCGGCCTGGGCCTGCTTCCAGCGCTCCATGAGCAGTGCCAGCTCCTGGTCGCGGCCGACGATCGGCAAGAGCTCGGGTCCGCTGCGGGCGGTAAAGCGACTTGCCGCCGGCCGTTCGCCGGTGACGGCGAAGGCCTCGATCGGCCGGTCGATCCCCTTGACCGCCTGCCGGCCGAGAGCGGCCACCTCGAAAATGTCGCCCAAGAGCCGCCGCGTCGCCAGCGCGACCACCACCTGCCCGGGTGCAGCCAGCGCCTGCAGCCGCGCCGATAGGTTGGGCGTGTCGCCGACCACCGTCTGCTCCTGCGCTGTCCCCTCGCCGATCAGCTCGCCGACCACCACGAGCCCCGTCGCGACCCCG
>SLRI01000697.1 GCA_007131045.1 Rhodospirillales bacterium | reverse complement strand
GCCAGCCGGCCGCACCGGGCCGCAGCCGAACCGAGGCCCAGAGCGGCACCATGCCGGCCGGCCCCTCGATCCGCTCGATGCTGAGGGCGATCGGCTGCGCCGGCCGCCAGGCGACCTCCAGACGCTGCATGGTCAGCCGCTGCTCGTCGAACGACAGCGCCACCCGGGCCACCCGCACGGTCTCGGGTGGCCAGGCCGCGACCGCCTGCGGCGTCAGGACCACGGCCGCGGCGAGGGCCGCTAGTCCGAGCCGCCCTGCCTGCCCTTGCCGCCGTCGCATCAGCCCTCGCTGCCCACAACCGATATCTCACTCGCGAGGAGATAGCGCGACACGGGCCGCCTGCCTCGTTACGAATGGGAGAGGTTCGCGCGCGGCGACCGGGTTCGCGATGCGCCCGAGCCTAGTCGACGACCAGGGCGATGATCTCGACGATCGTGACGTCCACCTGATCGCCCGCCTCCAGCGTCGCCACGAAGTCCTGCATCTCCTCGTCCAGCACCTCCATCTCGCGCTGGATGCCGGCCTGGCCCGTGAAGGTGACGATGTTGCTCTCTGGATCCCAGGCGTCGAAGGTGACCGTGGTGGTCAGCTCGCGCAGCGAGGCGCCGGCCGGGCGCCGGCCCTCCTCGGCCCGGACCAGTGCTTCGGTGATGTCGGTGGCGATCGGCGGCTCGCCCACCGGTGCGAGGCTCGCAGCGATGCCGCCGTAGAAGGCGAGTGTGACGGTGTCGCCGACCTCGACCTGCGGCAGGTTGCGGACCTCCTCCGGGGCGGTGATGGTGACGAACTCCTGTTCGCCGGTCTCGAGCAGGACCTGCCGTGTGGTGAGGTCGATATCGTGGACCAGGGCCGAGACCGAGGCCACCTCCTCGACGAAGGCGCCCTGGGCCACGGCCGGCTTCGTCAGCGCTGGGGCGAGCGGCAGAGCGAGGGCCGCACCGAGCACGGCGGCGACGAGCGTGGACTGAAGCTGCGGCATGCGTGTCATCCCTATTCTGCGGCCACCGAGTAGGCCTGGTACTTGGGCAGGAGCCGGCGCGGCTTCTTGAGCGCATCGCGGCGGAACGGATCGCCCAACTCCTGCGTCACCATAGTCTCCAGCACGAATGGCCGCCCCGAGGCAATGGCCTGTTTCAGCGCATCGCCCGCCTGTTCGGGCGATCGCGGCGAAGAAGCTCTCGGGCTGGTGGAAGCGCAGGTTCGCGTTCCAGACCGAGCAGATATGGCCGACACCGGTCGTCACCATCGCGGGCTGCGGCACCGTGCCGAAAGGCCCGAGCCGGGTGCCGATCCCAATCACGACGTCGGCCTGGGCCAGGAGCTTCATCGCCACCTTCGAGCCCTGCTAACCGATCGGCTCGCACCGCGAGGGGGCTACTCGGGGAAGCTGTCGCTGTGCAAACAGGTGTCGGTCAGCGGCGCACCGAGGAACTCCGCGAGGGCGATCACCTCGTCCGCCGCCCGAGAGGATAACCCGAAACGCCGCCTCGGCGCCCGGGCATGGCCATCGGCCCCGTGCCCGGCCCGCTGCGCTCGTCCTTCAACCCCGGTTGCTGCGCTGCATCTCCGGATGCAGGCTGGCGCCGAGGATATGCTCGCTGGCACCGATGACGTGGGCGCTCGATCCCACGATCAGCGGATCGGGCGGGCCGATGAGCTTGGTGTTCTTGCTCGGATAGGGCAGGCTGTGCAGGAAGTGGCGCATCGCCTCGAGCCGCGCCCGTTTCTTGTCGTCCGACTTGACGATCGTCCAGGGCGCGTCGGCGGTATCCGTGTAGAAGAACATCGCCTCCTTGGCCTCGGTGTACTCGTCCCATTTGTCGACCGAGGCACGGTCCATCGGCGACAGCTTCCACTGCTTGAGGGGATCGCCCTTGCGCGCATTGAAGCGGCGCAGCTGCTCCTCGCGGGTCACCGAGAACCAGTACTTGAAGAGCCAGGTGCCGGTGCGCACCAGCATCCGCTCGAACTCCGGGCACTGGCGCATGAACTCGAGATAGTCGTTGGGCTTGCAGAACCCCATCACCCGCTCGACGCCGCCTCGATTGTACCAGGACCGGTCGAAGAAGACGATCTCCCCGCCGGCCGGCAGATGGGCGACATAGCGCTGGAAATACCACTGCGTCAGCTCACGCTCGGTAGGCTTCTCGAGGGCGACGATCCGGGCACCGCGCGGGTTCATGTGCTCCATGAAGCGCTTGATCGTGCCCCCCTTGCCGGCGGCATCGCGGCCCTCGAACAGCACGATCACCTTCTGGCCGCTCTCCTTGATCCAGCCCTGCGCCTTCAAGAGCTCGACCTGCAGCTGCGCCTTGTGCGCCTCGTAGGAACGGCGCGCGAGGCGGCTGGCATAAGGGTACTCGCCGGTCTCGAACAGGCGCCGGACGATCCCCGGATCACGCTTCATCTCGGCGACCTGGTGGCGCAGCTCGGCCGAATGCTGCTTCTTCGCGCGCGACGAGCCCTTCACGGCAGGGGAAGCTTCTGGTGCGGCCCGGTCCCCTGCCCCCTCGACCGGCCCGTTCGTCGGCTCGGGCGGGCTCGCCTCGCCGTCCGTTTCGACCCGCGCCGTCTGCTCGTCCGCCATGCTGGCCACCCCGCTGCTCGATGATTTGCCGATGCAGCAAGACTGTCGCGCAACCGTCATCATCCGCATTGAGAGAGATCAATCGAGGCGATTCGGTCGCCCTTCAGCCGCGGATGCGCGTGCCCTTCGGATCGTAGAACGGCCCCAGCGACGGCTCGGCGGCGACGCGTTCCCAGCCGATTTCGATCTCGAACCGTTGCGCGTCCAACCAGTCTTTGGTCACCCCGCCGGGCCGGCGCACATAGCCCATGCCGAGCGAGGCATCGATCCGGTGGCCGTACATGCCGGAGGTGATCGAGCCGACGATCCGCCCCTCCGCCCAGATCGGCTCCTCGTGATGCAGAAGCCGGTCGGCGTCCTGGAGCCGGAACTGGACGAGCCGCCGCTCCACACCCGCCTCGCGCTGGCGCAACAGCGCGTCGCGGCCGATGAAATCCGTCTTGTCCCAGCCGACGGCGAAGCCGAGCCCGGCCTCGAGCGGGGTGTCCTCGACCCCTATATCGTGGCCGTAATGGCGGTACGCCTTCTCCATACGGCACGCGTTCATCGCATGATAACCCGCTGGCCCCAGGCCGAAATCGGCGCCTGCTTCATGCAGCACATCGAAGACGTGAAGGGCGAACTCGGCCGGGACGTAGAGCTCGAACCCCCGTTCGCCCACATAGGTGATGCGGCTCGCCCGCACCCGTGCGTAGCCGATCTCCAACTCGCGCGAGTTGGCGAAGGGAAAGGCCGCATCGTCGAGCGTCTCGCCGCTGACCGCTTCGAGCAGCGCCCGGCTCTGCGGCCCCATGAGACCCAGCATCGGCAGGCCGGAGGTGATGTCGACGGCGGTGCAGTGGGCGTTCTCGGGGATCTGCGCCTCGAGCCAAGCCATGTCGCGGGTCTGCCCGGCCGCCGTTGTCACCACCAAAAACTCGGTTTCGCCCGTTCGCGTAACCGT
>SLRI01000171.1 GCA_007131045.1 Rhodospirillales bacterium | reverse complement strand
GCCGCTCGCGCGGCACCGCACTCCGCCGAATCGGGCTCGGGCCGCTCGCCACCGCCATCCTGCACGAAGGCGCCCCTGCCCTGCCGAGCGAGCCCCGCGCGCTGGCCCGCCGGATCAAGGCAGCCCCACTCCGGGTCACCGGCCAGGCCGGCATGGCCCGCGCCATCTCGACCGCCGGCGGCATCGCGCGGGAGGCCCTCGACGACCAGCTGATGCTGAAGGCCCGCCCCGGCACCTTCGCCTCGGGCGAAATGCTCGACTGGGAAGCCCCCACCGGCGGCTACCTGCTGCAGGCCTGCTTCGCCACCGGCCGGCACGCCGCCCGAGGTGCCATCCGCTGGCTGGAGAAGCGGCGAGCGCCCTGCTAAGCAGAAGCTGCGCAATTCGGGAGGCGACCATGGCCACGACACGGGCAAAGACACGAGAGGGCCTGATCGGCATCGACATCGGCACCTCCGCCACCAAGGTGCTGGTGATCGACGAGAGCGGCGCGATCCGCGCCCGGCACAGCCAGGGCTACCCGCTCTCGACCCCCGAGCCCGGCTGGGCCGAGCAGGACCCCGCCCACTGGTGGCAGGCCGTCCGCGCCGGCCTCGACGCCGTCCGCGCCCAGCTCGACGGCAGCCTCACCATCAAGGCGATCGGCCTCTCGGGCCAGATGCACGGCCTCGTCCCGCTCGACGCCGCGGACCGGGTCATCCGCCCCGCGATCTTGTGGAACGACCAGCGCACCGGCCGTCAATGCGCCTGGATCACCGAGCGCGCCGGCGGCCTCGACGGCCTCTTGGCGATGACCAGCAACCCGATGCTGCTGGGCTATACCGGCGGCAAGATCGTCTGGCTGCGCGACCAGGAACCGGCCAGCTACGAACGCCTCGCCCGCTGCCTCAACCCCAAGGATTACATCCGCCTGCTCCTGACCGGCGAGCACGCCACCGACGTCTCCGAAGCCTCCGGCACCGGCCTCTTCGACGTGAAGAACCGCCGCTGGTCGAAAGACCTCCTCGGCCGCCTCGACATCCCGCCCGCGATGCTGCCCCGGGCCTGCGAATCACACGAGATCACCGGCACCATCCGCGACGCGATCGCCGATCAGTTCGGCCTGCCGCGCGGCCTGCCGGTGGTCGGCGGCGGCGGTGACGCCGTCATCCAGACGACCGGCAGCGGGCTGATCGATCCCGGCATCGCCCAGACCATCATCGGCACCGCCGGCATCGCAGCATCCGCCCTCGACCACTCTGCCGCCAACCCCGAAGGCCGGCTGCAGATCTTCTGCAACAACGCCCCCGGCCGCTGGCACTGCATGGGTGTCTCGATGAACGCCGGCGGATCCCTGGCCTGGCTGCGCCGGACACTCGCCGCCTTCACCACCGAGGAGCCCTCCTTCGACGCCATGACCGCGCTTGCCGAACCGGTGCCGCCGGGGGCCGAAGGCCTGCTCTTCCTCCCCTACCTGATCGGCGAGCGCTGCCCCCATCCCGACCCGGACGCCCGCGGCGCCTTCGTCGGCCTGACCCTCCGCCACGGCACCGGCCACCTGATCCGAGCATCCATGGAGGGCGTGGTCTTCTCGATCCGCGAAATGCTCGAGCTCATGGCGCCCATGGGCCTCCCCGCCGACACCATCCGCGCCTCCGGCGGCGGCGCCTCTAGCCCGCTCTGGCGGCAGATCCAGGCCGACGCGCTGGGCGCCGAGATCGAGATCGTCAGCGGTGCCGCCGAAGGCGGCGCCTTCGGTGCAGCGCTGGTCGCCGGCGTCGGCAGCGGCATCTGGCCCGACCTGCAAACCGCCACCAAAACCATCGAGGTCGAAAGCCGCACGCCGCCAAACCCGAAGACCAAACCCGCCTACGACGCCGCGTTTTCGGTCTACAAGGAGCTCTACCCCACCCTCAAGCCGCGCTTCGACGACATCGCGAAGCAGACAGAAAGCCGGGGAGGCTAGCCTCCCCGGGCCCCTCCATTACTTGCGAAACCGGCGGGGCCGAGCGCGCTGGCGAGCGGCCGGCGCACGGGCTATGCTGATCGGGTCACGTCGCGCCGGAGCCGCCCATGCCCAAGGAAGCCCTGACCATCACCCTCGAAGCGGAGCACCGCGCCGCCCTGGACCGCCTCGCCGCCGCCCGAGGCCGCGACCGCAACACCCTGATCGAAGAAGCCATTGCCGACTGGCTCGACCTGCAAGCCTGGCAAGCCCGCGAGATCGAAGCCGGCCTGCAAGACGCCGAAGCCGACAACTTCGCCACCGAGGCCGAGATCGAAGCCGCCTACGGCCGCCGTTGACCCGATCACGTGCGCATCCGCTACACGCGCTGCGCGACCGGGCACCTGCAGGCCATCCGTCACTTCTCGACCCGGCGCTTCGGCACCCACACGACCGAGGCCACGCTCGCGAAAATCGAGGTCGCTATCAGCAACCTCACCGACTGGCCGGGCCAGGGTCGCCCAGGCCGCATCCCTGGCACACGCGAGCGAGTCGTCCCTGGGGCTCCCTTTCATCGTCGCCTACCGCATGACCACTGATACCATCGACATCCTCGCCATCCTCCATGCCGCGCAGCGTTGGCCGCGCTCACTCGGTTGAGGAGAAGAGAAAAGACAGAAATCCGGGGAGGCTAGCCTCCCCGGGCCCCTCGGTTACTTTGCGCCGGAGCGGGTCACCTCCGCCGGCAGCCGCTCGACCGCGTGGCCGTGCTCGAGCGCCCAGGCGTGCATCGCCATCAGCACCGGCTCGAGCGAGCGACCGAGCGGGGTCAGCCGGTAGTCGACCCGAGGCGGGATGGTGCGGTGGTCACGGCGCTCGACCAGACCCGAAGCCTCCATCTCCCGCAACTGCTTGGCCAGCGTCCGGTGGGTGATGGTCACCAGATCGCGCTGCAACTCGTTGAACCGCCGCTCGCCCTTCAAGAGCCAATAGATCACCATCACCTTCCAGCGGCCGGAAATGACATCGAGCGTCAACTCGGTCGGACAACTGACCTGCTTCATCGGGGGCGGTATCCTCGAGGACCGTACTTGCACGAGGTCAATATCGACATTTTATGACCTGCCGACAACACGCCTTGACGTGCATGGAGGAAGATCATGAAATCGATCACCGCGGTCAAAACCGCGCCGCGCCGGCACTGGGTCGGCGACGGCTTTCCCGTCCGCTCGCTCGTCTCCTATGCCCCGGACCCCGGCGCCGTCAGCCCGTTTTTGCTGCTCGACTACGCCGGGCCGCACGTCTTCGCCCCGGCCGAGCAGCCGCGCGGCATCGGCGCCCACCCGCATGCCGGCTTCGAGACCGTCACCATCGTCTATGACGGCGAGGTCGCGCACCGCGATTCGGCGGGCGGCGGCGGCACCATCGGCCCGGGCGACGTCCAGTGGATGACCGCCGGATCCGGCATCGTCCACGAGGAGCTGCACTCGCCGGCCTTCACCCGGACCGGCGGACCGTTCCGCATGGTCCAGCTCTGGGTCAACCTGCCGGCCCGCGACAAGCGCGCGGCACCCGGCTACCAGTCGATCCTGAGCCGCGACATCCCGG
>SLRI01000656.1 GCA_007131045.1 Rhodospirillales bacterium | reverse complement strand
GAGATGTGCACCAAGCTCGGCATGGCGGTGCAGGCGATGGGCGGCGGCGACATGTTCCAGGCGCTGCAGGCCGGGACCATCGATGCCGGCGAGTTCATCGGCCCCTGGTCGGATTCCGCCCTCGGCTTCCATCAGGTGGCCAAGAACTACTACTGGCCGGGGGTCGGCGAGCCGTCCTCGGCCGAGGAGTGCGCGGTCAACATGGCGGTCTGGGAGGAGCTCGACGACGACCTCAAGCTCGCGGTCAGGACGGCCTGCGAATCGCTCTACAACCCGGTGCTCACCGAATACACCACCAAGCATGCGCTCACCCTGCGCGATCTGGTCGCCAATGAAGGGGTGATCGTGCGCGAGCTGCCCGAGGAGGTGGTCGTCGCCATGGGCAATGCCGCGGGCGAGGTGATGGAAGAGCTCCTGGCCGACAACGACGAGCTGGTGCGGCGGATCACCGAGAGCTTCCTCGACTACCGGACGTTGATGGTCGAGTACATGCCTTACGCCGACAACGGCCAGATGAACGCCCGCGTGCTCGACTTCACCTTCCCCTGAACGGGCAGCCGCCCTTGCTGGCTGCCACCGCCGATGCGCTCGACCGGGTCAACGACTGGGTCGGGCGCTGCGTGCGTTGGCTGGCGCTCTTGATGCTGCTGGCGCAGTTCGCGGTCGTCGTGCTGCGCTACCTCTTCGGCACCAGCTATATCTGGGCGTCGGAATCCGTCCTCTACCTCCACGCCGCCCTCTTCATGCTGGGCGCCGGCTACACGCTGCTGGTCGACGGCCACGTCCGGGTCGACATCTTCTACGGCAGCCTCTCCGAGCGCGGGAAGGCCTGGATCAACCTGATCGGCACCGTGCTCTTCCTGCTGCCGACCTGCCTCGTCATCCTCTGGTTCACCTGGCGCTTCACCGCCAACAGCTGGGCGATTCGCGAGGGCCCGCTCTCGGTCGGCGGCATCCCGGCCTCGTTTCTCTTGAAGACCCTGATCCCTGCCTTCGCCGTCCTCCTCTTGATCCAGGGCGTGAGCCTGGCGCTGCGGTCCATCCTTCGGCTGCGCGAGGCGGCCGGACGGTGATCGCCGACCATCTCGACCTTCTGATGCTCCTGGGCTTGTGCCTGGTCATCCTGACCGGCTTTCCCGTCACCTTTCTGATCGCCGGGCTCGGCGTGCTGTTCGCCTATCTCGGCTGGGCTCTGGGCGTCTTCGACCTCTCGCTGCTCAGGGCCCTGGCCCAGCGCATCTTCGGCATCATGACCAACCAGGTGCTGATCGCGATCCCGCTCTTCGTCTTGATGGGCACGATCCTCGAGCGCTCGCGCATCGCCGAAGAGCTGCTCGAGCAGATGGGGCGCCTCTTCGGCACGTTGCGCGGCGGGCTCGCCGTCTCGGTCGTGGTGGTCGGCGCCCTTCTCGCTGCGTCCACCGGCATCGTCGGCGCCACCGTGGTGACGATGGGGCTGATAGCACTCCCGGCGATGCTCAGGAACGGCTACGGCCGTGGCTTCGCCGCGGGCTCGGTGGTGACCGCCGGCACGCTGGGGCAGATCATCCCGCCCTCGACCATGCTGATCATCCTCGCCGACGTGATGTCGACCAGCTACCAGCAGGCGCAATACGCACAAGGCCTGTTCTCGATCCAGACGATCAGCGTGGGCCAGGTCTTCGCCGCGGCCATCCTGCCGGGCCTGCTGCTGGTCGGCCTCTATATCGTCTTCATCCTCCTGACCGCCTGGCGCCGGCCGGACCTCGCCCCGCCGATGCCGCCGACGATCGAGAAGCCGCCGCTCGGCCGCGTCCTGGCGACCCTGCTGCCGCCGGTGATCCTGATCATCGCCGTTCTGGGCTCGATCCTCGGCGGCATCGCGACCCCGACCGAGGCGGCGTCGGTGGGGGCGATCGGGGCATTGCTGCTCGCCGGCCTGCGCCTCGCACCGGGCAAGAGCGGCTGGCCGGTCTGGCTCGCGATCGCGTCCATCGTGGCGCTTTTGGTGCTCACCCATTTCTTCGACCTGCGGCTCGGCCGTACCCGGGCCACCGAGGCGGAGCTCTTGGCGATCAACATGGCCTTCGGCCTCGTGGCCCTCCTGGTCGTCGGCATCGGCGTCTGCCTGGTTCGCGCGCACCGGGCGAAGATCCTGGTGGGGGTCGTGACCCAGACCATGACCATCAGTGCGATGATCTTCGGCACCATCATCGGCGCCTCGATCTTCTCGCTGGTGCTGCGCGGCCTCGGCGGCGATGCCCGGATCGAGAGCCTGATCGCGGCCCTGCCCGGCGGCACGGGTGCGGCCCTGCTGTTCGTCATGCTGGCGATCTTCGTCTTGGGGTTCTTCCTCGATTTCGTCGAGATCAGCATCATCATCCTGCCCCTGACCGTCCCGGTGCTGCTGCTGATGGGCCTCGATCCGATCTGGCTCGCCGTGCTGATCGCGATCAACCTGCAGACCAGCTTTTTGACCCCGCCCTTCGGCTTCTCGCTCTTCTACCTCCGAGGCGCGGCACCGCCCGAGATCAAGACGCTCGACATCTACAAAGGGGTGATCCCGTTCATCGGGCTGCAGCTCTCCGCCATCGTCGTCATCTGGTACTTCCCGGCGATCGCCACGACCCTGCCGCGATGGCTCTTCTGATCTCGCATTCTGCGATTTTCGCATTATCTCATGACCGAGTGACCAGGAGGTGGCCGCCGTGACCGTGCTCAAGCTGCGCAAGAGTGCCCAACTCACCCTGCCCGCCGAGATCCGCGAGGCGCTGAAAGTGGGCGAGGGCGATTATCTCGAGGCCGAGCTGGTCGAAGGCGGGGTGATGCTCCGCCCGGTCAGCATCGTCCGGCGGGAAGAGGCTTGGCAACGCATTCGCGGTGCCATGGCGAGGGTCCGGCCGACGCCGGAGCAGGCGAGGAAATCGCAAGCGGAGCAGGAGGCCGAGATCCAAGCCGTCGTCGACGAGGTCCGCAGCGACTATGCCGCCGAGCGCCGCGGTTCTTGACACCTCGGTCCTGGTCAGCGGTTTTCTCACCCGAGGGCCACCCCGCCGCGTCCTCGATCTCGCCGAAGCCGGCCGCTTCCGCATGGTCCTTTCGGTGGTGATCCTCGAGGAGATGCGCCGCTCGCTGAGCAAGCCTCGGCTGATGCAGGCCTATGGCTACCCGCCCGAAGCGATCGGTGATTTCTCGGACAGCATCGCCGCTGCGGCGTCAGTCGTGGAAGGCGACCCGGCCTTCGTCTCCCGTTGCCGTGATCCGAACGACCATCACGTCATCGCCACGGCGCTGGCCGCAACAGCACGCGTCATCGTCTCCGGTGACAACGATCTTCTCGATCTCGGCGCCCACGGCGCCATCCGCATCGTCACCCCGCGTCAATTTCTGGACATGCTGACCGTGCCGTGATCGTTGCTGGCGGCAGCCCGATCAACTGGAGCCCGCCCATGACCATCACCCTCTACGGTGTCACCCGCTCCCGCGCCTCGCGGATCGTCTGGCTCTGCCTGGAGGCTGGCCTGCCGTTCGAGCAGGTGCCGGTGATCCAGGCCCG
>SLRI01000640.1 GCA_007131045.1 Rhodospirillales bacterium | reverse complement strand
GTCGGCCGAGACGCTGCTCGAGCAGCACCTGCAGGCGCACGGCGACTGGCCGAAGCGGCTGGCCTTGTCGGCCTGGGGCACGGCCAACATGCGCACCGGCGGCGACGACATCGCCCAGGCTCTGGCCCTGCTCGGCTGCCGGCCGGTCTGGGACGACAACTCGGCCAGGGTCACCGGCGTCGAGGTCCTGCCGCTCTCCGTCCTCGGCCGGCCGCGGGTCGATGTCACCCTTCGCGTCTCGGGCTTCTTCCGCGATGCCTTTCCCGAGCAGATGGCGCTCTTCGACGATGCGGTGCGCGCCATCGCTGAGGCCTCCGAGCCTCTGGACCAGAACCCGCTGCGCGCCGCGTTCCTGCGCGACGAGGCGCGGCTCATTGCCGAGGGTGCACCACCGGCCCTGGCACGGCGCCACGCCAGCTATCGGCTCTTCGGCTCCAAGCCCGGTGCCTATGGTGCCGGCCTGCAGGCGTTGATCGACGACGGCGGCTGGCAGAACGAGGGCGACCTGGCCGAGGCCTATCTCGCCTGGAGCGCCTACGCCTACGGCCGCAATGTCGAAGGGGTGGCGGCGGGTGTGGAGCTCAGGGCCCGTCTCGAAGCCGTCGAGGTGGTGCTGCACAACCAGGACAATCGCGAGCACGACATCCTCGACAGCGACGACTACTACCAGTTCCAGGGCGGGCTCGGCGTCGCCGTCCGTCATCTCGCCGGCCGCAACCCCGTCATCCTGCACGCCGACCACAGCAACCCCGACCGGCCGCGCATCCGCGATCTCAAAGAGGAGATCGGCCGAGTGGTGCGGGGCCGGGCGACCAATCCCAAATGGCTCGCCGGCGTGATGCGCCACGGCTACAAGGGCGCCTTCGAGATCGCTGCCACCGTCGACTACCTCTTCGCCTATGCGGCCACCACCGGGGTGGTCGAGAACCACCATTTCGAGGCGCTGTTCGACGCCTATCTGCAGGACGAGGCGGTTCGCGACTTCATCGCCGACGCCAATCCCGCGGCCCTGCAGGAGACCGCCCGGCGCTTCGAAGAGGCGATCGAGCGGGGTTTATGGCAGCCGCGGCGCAACTCGGCGCCCGAGCTCATCGCCCGGCTTCGGGATCCGGCCCGCGCTTGAGGGTGAAGGCGGTGCGCAGCAGGATGGCCGCGGCCATCACCGGGGTCGCCAGAAGGGCCAGGACCATGATCCAGGCCGTGGTGGCATCGAGCTCGACGAAGAAGCTTAGGCCGAGCACCAGCGCGCTCGGCAACAAGACGAGGACGGCGAGCCAGACCCAGAGCCGGGCGCGCAGCATGCCGTTCTTCGGATCGGCGGCGGTGTGCGGCGGCTCCGGCTCGGCCGGGCCGAGGCCGCTCATGACGCCGAGGCCGAGCAGCCATGCCAGGATGATCAGCCCGAGCCATAGGGCGCCGATCTGGCCGGGCTCGAGCCAGGCGAGCCAATGGCCGATCGTCTCGTTGGCGCGCAGGATGAACTGATAGCCGAACTGCACCCCCACCGCCATCGCCTGCCAGAGCAGGGTGCGCCCGGCGCGGCCGTCGCGCGCCGCCAGGGTGGCGGCACCGAGCAAGAGGACGAAGCCGAGCTGGACCGGCGGATAGACCACGGCGACGAAAAGAGCACTCGGTGGCCAGATCGCCGCATCGGCGAGCCGCAGCATGGTGGCGACCAGGGCGAGGCCACAACCGAGCCCGGCGGCAAGGGCGACGACGTCGCCCCGTCGCCGCGCACTCTTGCGATGAAAAAAGAGCCCGATCTGCAGCAGCAGGCCGACCAGCACGAAGAAGGTGAACGCCGCGACCGCGGCCTCGGTGCCGATCTCGAACCAGACGCTGCGGCCGAGCTGGGCCAGGAGCCGGGCCACGGGCACCAGCTGGATGGCGACGGCCAGCTCGACGAACCCGGCGACGAGGCCGAGGCCGAACCCGGTCCAGAGAAAGACCCGGCGCCCGCGCAGGCCGGTGCGGGCGTGCGTCGCCGCCGCCATCAGCAAGGTGAGCCCGAGGCTCGCCACGAAGGCCAGTGCCAGAAGTGAGATGACCGACTCTCCCGATCGACCGCCGCAACTGTGCGCCCGTTCTCCCGCAACGACGGCCGTGCGGCTACCCTCGATTGATCCAGGCCATAGCATGGCACATGGTCGGGGTTAAGGTTGGCGCTCGGCTGTTCAGCAGCGCCCGCCTCGGCTAGACAGCCGTGTCGAGACGTCCAGATGGACAAGAAGGGAGGCAAGGGCCGAGCATGACCAAGGTTCTCTTGATCACCGGGGCATCGACCGGCATCGGCGCGGCGACCGCGCGGGCCGCTGTGGCTGCCGGCTGGTCGCTCGGGCTGGTTGCCCGCTCGGCCGACAAGCTCGAGGCGCTCGCCGCCGAGCTCGGGTCCGAGCGCGCCCTGCCGCTGCCGCTCGACGTCGGCGATGCCGCAGCCCAACAGCAGGCGGTGGCAGCACTGGTCGCCCGCTTCGGCCGGCTGGATGCGGCCTTCGCCAATGCCGGGCTCGGCTCGACCGCGCCCGGGATCGAGGGCGGCGACCTCGACAACTGGCGGGCGATGGTCGAGACCAACATCTGGGGCCTTTTGGCAACGGCCAAGGCGGCGCTTCCGGAACTCCGGAAGACCCGGGGCCGCCTGCTCCTGACCGGCAGCCGGGCCGGCCGGACGGCGATCAAGGGCTCCGTCTACGGGGCCACCAAGTGGTTCGTCCACGGCCTCGCCGCCAATCTCATGGAGGAGATGAAGGAGTGGGGCGGCAGCTGCACCATTATCGCCCCGGGCATGACCGACACGCCCTTCTTCGACAGCCCGAAGCCCGACGCCCTGCAGCCGGCGGACGTCGCCGCTTCCGTCCTCTTCGCGCTCGAGCAGCCGGCCCGGGTCGGGGTCGCCGAAGTCTATCTCGTGCCACGCTGAATAAGGGACGATCGCCATGACCACAGCCGACGATGCCGAGCACGCCCAGAAGAAGGCGCGCATCAAGGCCGCCAAGGACAAGCTCTATGCCACCAAGACCATCGAGAAGGGCCTCCTGATCGTCCACACCGGGACCGGCAAGGGCAAGAGCACGGCGGCCTGGGGCCTCGCCATGCGCTGTCTCGGCCACGGCCTCAAGCTCGGCGTGGTGCAGTTCGTCAAGGGCAGGCGCGAGACCGGCGAGCGTCAGCTGCTCGAGCGCTTTCCCGAGTTGGTGACGATCAAGGTGATGGGCGAGGGCTTCACCTGGGAGACGCAGGACAAGGCGCGCGATATCGAGGCTGCCGAGGCGGCCTGGGTCGAGACCGAGAAGATGCTGCAGGATCCCGAGCTGCACATGGTGATCCTGGACGAGCTCAACATCGTGCTCCGCTACGACTACCTGCCGCTCGACCGGGTGCTCGCCGCTTTTCGCGACAAGCGCCCGGACCTCCACCTGGTCGTGACCGGCCGCAACGCCAAGCCGGAGCTGATCGAGGCCGCCGACCTGGTCACCGAGATGACCCTGGTCAAGCACCCGTTCCGCCAGGGCGTGAAGGGCCAGCTGGGCGTCGAATG
>SLRI01000374.1 GCA_007131045.1 Rhodospirillales bacterium | reverse complement strand
TCTTCGGCGACGGCAAGCAGGTTCGCGACCTTCTCCATGTCGACGACGCCGTGGCCGCCTACCGCGGGATCCTGGCCGACATCGACCGTGTCAGCGGCCGCGCCTTCAACCTCGGCGGCGGTCCGGAGAACGCTGTAAGCCTCCTCATGGTGTTGGACGAGATCCGCCGGGTGAGCGGCCTTCGGCCGCGGATCGGGCGGCAGGCATCGCGGACGGGCGATCAGGTCTACTTCGCCGCCGACACGCGGGCTCTGGAGGCGGCGATCGGCTGGCGACCGACCGTCCGCTGGCGGGAGGGCATCGCCCATCTGGCGATCTGGGTGAGCTCACTCTGCCGTGATCGCCGCCTGCCGTTCGCTGCGCTCCGAGCCGGCGAGTGAGCCCCGTGCGACTGGCGCTGGTCAACCCGTCCTGGAGCTACGAGGGCAGCATCTATTTCGGCTGCCGCGAGCCCCATTTGCCGCTGGAGCTCGGCTACGCCCGGGCACTTCTGCAAGCCGCCGGGCACAGCGTGCTGATGCTCGATGGCCAGCTCGACGGGCTCGACAACCAGGCGCTCGCGGAACGGGTCGCGAGCTTCGCGCCCGACGCTACGGTCGTGACCACCGCACCCACATATCTCTTCTGGCGTTGCGCTCCCCCGGAGCTGCGGGTGCCGGCACTGTTCCTCCAGGCGCTGGCCGGCCGTGGCGGCCGCACCATCGCCGTAGGGCCGCACGGATCGGCCACGCCGGGTGCGACCTTGCGCAAGCTGGCGGTCGACCTGGTCGTTCGTGGCGAGTGCGAGGAGGTCCTGGTGACACTCGCGGGAGGTGGCGACTGGCGCAGGGTGCCCGCCACCGCCCGGCTCGACAATGGCGAGCTGCAGCTGCACGGCGCGCCCGCCGCCAGCCGCTTCGTCGATCACCCGCCGCTGCACTGGCCGGACCACTGGCTCGCCCGCCACGAGCACCACCATCATCGTTTCGACGACGCGCGCCGGGGCTTCGGCGCCGAGGTCGAGGCATCGCGGGGGTGTCCCTATAGCTGCAGCTTCTGCGCCAAGATCGATTTCCGCGACAGCTATCGCCGGCGCAACCTCGACCACCTGCTGGCCGAGATCGACGGCCTGATCGCCCAGGGCGTCGGCTATCTCTACTTCATCGACGAGATCTTCCTGCCCCAGGCTCCGCTCCTGGAGGCGCTGGTGTCGCGCGAGGTCAGCTTCGGCATCCAGACCCGGATCGATCTCTGGAAGCCGGAGATGCTGGCGCTCCTCGGCCGCGCCGGTTGCGTCTCGATCGAGGCGGGCATCGAGAGCCTGACCGTCGAAGGCCGTGCCGCCTTGAACAAGCGCTGCAAACTCGACAACGATGCCCTGGCAGGGCTGCTGATCGAGGCGCGCCGGCATGTGCCGTTCGTTCAGGCCAACCTGATCGGCGTCGCCGATGATGACCCGGCCCTGGTCGGGGATTGGCGGCAACGCCTGGGGCGGGCCGGTGTCTGGGCCAACGATCCGGTGCCGCTCTACCCTTACCCGAGCTCGCCCGCCTATCGCGCCCTCTGGGGTCCGCCCGACGATCAGGCGTGGGAGCGGGCGCACGATCACTACCTCGCCGCCTTCGACCGCTTCAGCGAGCTTCAAGAAGAGCGCCCGGCACCTTTGGCCGCGCTCGAGCGAGCCTGCTGCGGAGCCGGCACGTGACCCGGCCGGATCGTGTGCTGATGACCGTCGATGCCGTCGGCGGGGTCTGGCGCTACGCCGTCGATGCGGCTCGCGGCCTCGCGCAACGGGGCGTCGAGTGCCTGCTCGTGGGTCTGGGTCCCCGCCCGGATGCGACAGCTTGCGCCGAGGTTTCGGCGATCGCCGGGGTGCGGCTCACCTGGCTCGACGCCCCGCTCGATTGGCTGGCGCCCGAGGAGCGCGCGCTCGGCAGGATCGGCCCCGAGCTCGAGGACCTGGCACTCGGGCACGGCTGCTCGCTCCTGCACCTCAACGCGCCATCCCTGGCAGTCGGTCTGCGCGGCGGGCTGCCGGTCGTGGTGGCCTCCCACTCGTGCATCGTGACCTGGTGGCAGGCGATGATGCACGACGCGCCACTACCCGCCGCCTGGCGCTGGCAGCGGGCCCGCAACGCGATGGGCCTGGCTGCAGCCGACGTGGTGCTGTCGCCGAGCCACAGCCATGCCGCGGCGTTGCGCGCCGCCTACCGGCTGCCGAGGCCGATCGAGGTGGTGTACAACGCCAGCCTCGTGCGGCTCGCGGCCGACGAGCGCCTGCCCATGGCGCTGGCCGCCGGACGATGGTGGGACGCCGGCAAGAACGGCGAGGTGCTCGATGCGGCCGCTGCCCTGGTGCCCTTTCCGGTGGTGCTCGCGGGCGCGCTCGAAGGGCCGGATGGCAGCTCCTTCGAGCCCCGGCACGCTATCGCCGCGGGCCTGCTCGAGCCACCACGACTCCTCGCCGCCATGGGCAGGGCCGCGATCTTCGTCGCCCCGTCACGCTACGAGCCCTTCGGCCTCGCCGTGCTCGAGGCAGCGGGCACCGGTGCCGCATTGGTGCTCGCCGACATTCCGACCTTTCGCGAGCTCTGGCACGACGCGGCGCTCTTCTGCCCGGCCGACGATGCCGCGGCGTTCGCTGCCACGATGCAGCGGGTGGTGGGCGACCGGGCGTTGCGTGAGGAGCTCGGGACTGCCGCCTTCGAGCGCGCCCGGACCTTCACCGCCGACCGGCAGGCCGAACGCTTGCTGGCGGTCTACGGCAGATTTTTCGAAGCTGCGGCAAACGCGGAGGCGTCATGAAGTTCGTGCTCTACACCCATTCGCTGGTCTCGGATTGGAACCACGGCAACGCCCATTTCCAGCGCGGGTTTCTGACGGAGCTTGCCTCGCGCGGCCATGAGGTGCTGGCGCTCGAGCCGAGTGACGGCTGGAGCCGGGCCAACCTGATGCTCGAGCTCGGTGCGGATGTCGATGCGCCGTTCGAGAGGCTCTTTCCCGAGCTGCATGTGCGGACCTATGACGCGGCGTTCGATCACGAGGCCGTGCTGGCGGATGCCGACGTCGTCATCGTTCACGAGTGGACCGATGCGGCACTGGTCGCCGAACTCGGCCGGCTGCGTCGCGCCGGCGGCCCGTTCACGCTGCTCTTCCACGACACCCACCATCGCGCTGTTTCCGACAGCCACGCGTTGGCGGAGCTCATGCTCGCCGACTATGACGGCGTGCTCGCCTTCGGCGAATCGCTGGCCGAGCGCTACCGTGCCGCGGGCTGGGGCCGGCAGGTCTTCAGCTGGCACGAAGCCGCCGACATCCGCCGCTTTCACCCCTTGCCGCTGGTGGAGAAGGTCGACGATCTGGTCTGGATCGGCAATTGGGGCGACGACGAGCGCACCCGCGAGATCGCCACCTATCTGATCGAGCCCGCGCGCGTGCTCGGGCTGACGGGAACGGTTTATGGCGTCCGCTACACCGGCGAGGCGCTCGAGCAGCTCGGCCGCAGCCGGCTCGACTATGCCGGCTGGCTGCCGAACACCGAGGTGCCCGGCGTCATGGCCCGCC
>SLRI01000423.1 GCA_007131045.1 Rhodospirillales bacterium | reverse complement strand
TTCAGCGTCGCCGTCGTCACCCTGAAAATGCAGCGCTTCACCGAGCGCAATGTCCGCCTGCTCAAGCTCTTCGGCGGCAGCATCATGATCACCCTCGGCCTCGTCATGCTGATCCGGCCGGAGCTGATGAGCGACATCGGCGCGACGCTCCTGATCTTCGCAGCCGCCCTCGCCGCCGCCGGCGTCGTGGCACTGCTGCACCGCTGGTGGCCGAGCGAAGACGATCGCCAGCGCCCGGGCTACCGCTGACGAACACCTTGTGAGGCGAGATCGGGGGACACGAGATCTGCTCGACCCGTCTCGGCTCGAACGCTCAGACCCTTCTGAGATCATTTCTGTCAAAGACTGACAGTTTCGTTGGACTCATAGCGACAGCTTTTGTGCCAGCCTTTGCCACCTCGATCATCCACCACTGCGTAACAGCAGTGACCCGGCGATATGGGGAACCTTCGGCCGCTTCGCCGGTTGTTGCGGCACTCATCCGCACGTCTCTCGAGGAGGACAACGATGGCACGTTCCCCTAGCCACCTTCCGGCCCTCACCCTGCCCCTCGCATTGGGCTCGGCCCTCCTGCTGCTCGCCGCCTGCGGCAGCAGCACCAGCGATCGCGCGATCAGCGGCGGGGCCATCGGCGCCGGCGCCGGGGCCGCCACGGGCGCGGTGACCGGCGGCAGCGTGCTCGGCGGTGCGGTGATCGGCGGGGCCGCCGGTGCCGCCACCGGGGCCGCCACCGACGAGGACCAGATCGACCTCGGCAAGCCGGTCTGGCGCGACTAGACCTTTCAAGGGCACACGCACGGCATTCCGCCTCTCGCAAGACCAACGGGGGCCTGCTAAGACGGCTCTCGAACAATGATCCTGGGGGAGAAACAAATGTCGGTGCGCGCCAACGAAAGAGTGGCCTGGTTCAACGGCGAGTTCGTGCCGGAGAGCGCGGTCAGGATCCCGTTTCGCGATTCCAGCTGGGTCTACGGTGACGGCTGCTTCGACATGACCCGCACCTTCGGCCACCGGCTGTTCAAGGTGAAAGAGCACGTCGATCGGCTCTACCGCTCCTTGAAGTACCTGCGCATCGACCCGGGCTTCGGGCCCGAGCAGATGTGCGCGCTGACCGAGGAGCTGTTCGAGAAAAACCGCCACCTGCTCGGCCCCGATGACGACTTCTGGGTCGGCCAGCGCATCAGCCGCGGCGTAAAGAAGGTCGAGGGCGACAATCTCGACCACCACGGCCCCAACATCGTGTTGGAATGTAACCCGCTCCCCTTCAAGCAGCGGGCCAAGCTGTTCAAGACCGGCATCAAGGTGATGGTGCCGGCCCACCGCCGCGTCCCGCCGGAATCGCTGACCCCCAGGGCCAAGACCCACAACTACCTCAACCTGATCGTGGCCGACCAGGAAGTGCAGTCGATCGACCCCGAGGCCTGGGCCGTGCTGCTCGACATCAACGGCAATCTCTGCGAGGGCATGGGCTCCAACATCTTCGTGGTCAAGGACGGCCTGATCCGCACCCCGCGCGAGAAATACGTGCTGCCGGGCGTCAGCCGGCAGACCGCGATCGACCTCGCACAGGAGACCGGCATGACCGTCGTAGAGGCCGATATCGACCTCTACGACGCCTACAACGCCGACGAGGTCTTCCTCACCTCCACCTCGCTCTGCATCTGCCCCGTGGTCAAGGTCAACGGTGTGGCGATCGGCCCCGGGGGGCGAGTCTGGGGGCCGGCGACGCAGGCCATCGCCGACGCCTACAAACGGCTGGTCGACCACGACTTCATCGCCCAGTACCTCGACCACTACGTCGAGGGCATGGAGGCACGCGCCTTTTAAGCCAGTGGCCGGGCGCCGCGCCGCTCGATGAGCCTCAGCCTCTGGAGCGTCGGTGCCGGCTCGGCCGCGATCCTGGCATCCGGCATCCTGCGCGGCTTCACCGGTTTCGGCATTGCGCTGGCCGGCGTGCCGTTGCTCGCGCTGGTGGCCGAGCCGCGGCTCGTCGTGCCCACGGTGATGTTCCTGCAGATCGCGAGCGGGGTGCAGAACCTGGTCCAGGACCGCCGGCATATCGACGTCCGGCTGCTGCTGCCGCTGCTGCCGGGTGCGGTGCTCGGCATCGTGCCTGGGCTCTGGCTGCTGCTCTGGCTCGCCGCCGATATCGTGCGGCTCGGCATCGGCCTCCTGGTGATGGCCACCGTCCTGTTGGTCAGCCGCGGCTTTCGCCTGGAGCGGCAACCCGAGATGCCGACCCTTTTGGGCCTCGGCGCCGTCTCGGGCGTGCTGAACGGCCTTGCCGCCATGGCCGGCCCGCCGATGATCGCACTTCTCTTCGCGCTTCGCCGGCCGCCCGAGATCATCCGCGCGACGCTCGCCGGCTACTTCTTCTTCACCGGATTCGTCGGCCTCGGCATGGCACTGCTGCAGGGCGTGATCGCGCCCGGCGAGCTCTGGTTCGCGGTGGCCATGCTGCCCGCCCTCGTCCTCGGCCTCGCGCTCGGCGGCCGCCTCTTCGACGGCGATTTCCGCCGGCACTATCGCAAGGTCGGCCTCGGCCTCCTGCTCCTCGCCGGACTGGCCGCGGCTCTGCGCGGAGCACTGGGCCTTTGGCTGTAGCTGGCCGCTGGATCGGATCATTCCGACGGTGGAGGCCAGCCGATTTCGCGATAGTGTCGTGAGCGGCGCATACCGATGGCGGAGCGACCGGCGCGAGGCGAGAGCATCACCCGGTCGGCCATCGCCGCATGGATCGCCTTGCACCTAATCCCTTCGTCTTGAACAACAATTATGAGTGACAGACGCCATGTCCCCAAGCAAAGTTGTAGAAGTCCATCTACGCCACTACTGCCCGACAGACCTCGAGAACTGCATGACGATATGGACGCTTGCCTCGCGGGCCGGGCACCCGTTTCTTTCAGCAGACGACATTGCCGCAGACGCACCCTTGGTGCGCGACACCTATATGCCGATGGCAGAGATTACCGTCGCGCAGAATGGAGCATGCATCGTCGGCTTCATCGCCATGCTCGGGGAATTCATCGGAGGCCTGTTCGTCTCGCCAGAGCAGCACCGCCGCGGCATCGGCCGTGCGCTGGTGCTCCATGCGGCTAAACACCGCGAGCACATCACTGTCGAGGTCTACCAAGCGAATGCGCAGGCGTGCGACTTCTATCGTTCGCTCGGCTTCGTCGCGACGAGCCGACGCGACGAAGACGATCGAGGCCGCCCCTATCCTATTGTGCGCATGGAACGATTTTCAAGCCTGTGATTGTCGACGCTCGGGAGACGAAGGAAGGAGCCGCCGCCTCGCCCAGACCCGACAAGCCGTCTTCCACTAGCGCCGTAACGGGACCTCTTGCAGTAAGTCACACGAGCGGCCGTCAGCGCCTACTGCGGCCCATTTATAGAAACGGATAGAGAAGTTGGACGGAAAGAACTGGGGAAGATGATCTTCCCCAGACCCCAACGATATTTTGCTGCCTAGGCGGCACCCCGTCGGGCGAGCTCGGCCAGGCTCAAGAGATGGCCGCTCCGCCTCACCTTGGTCTCGAGGTA
>SLRI01000176.1 GCA_007131045.1 Rhodospirillales bacterium | reverse complement strand
CCGAGCCAACGAGAGATGTGACATGACGAAGCGCCCGAGTCGGCGTGATCGTGGGGCGGCATCGCGCCCTGCCAACGAGAGACGTGACATGACGGCGTGCAAGCATTGGGGGCAACGCCCGCTCGGCCTCGAGCCGACGCCTGCCGGGCGCGGCGCAACAACGGCCGGATCGACGACCTCGTCGAGCGCCGAGGCGGCATCCGGAGCGCACCAGACCACCGTCTCCGTCAGGTCGGCAACCGGCGAGCCGTGCGTATGAGCCCGACCAGACGCCATCCTGGCGTTCCAGCCGACGACGACCGTGACGTCGGCACAACGTCCCGACACCCGACGTTGGCGCCCGAACCACTGAACCTCGCTCCAACCGCCCGGCCCGCATCGAGGGAGGTCGCCGCACGTCATGACCCGACCTGGATGACGAGATTGCCGAGGCGGTCGACCGCCACTCGGTCGTCGGGCTCGACGACCGTCGTGGCGTCGAGCTGTTCCACGATTGCCGGGCCAGCGAACGTCGCATCGAGCGGCAGCCGGGTGCGGTCGTAGACGGGCGTCCGGCGAAAGCCACCGGCGAACCAGACGTCGCGCCGGCCGATCTCGGCACCGTCGACGGTGGGAGCGCGATCGTCGGCGGCAATGAGCGCCTCGGGCGACAGCGTCGGGCGATGCCCGATCAGCGTGCTCACCAGGTTGACGAGCATGGCGCCGATCTCCGGCAGGCGAACCGCGAAGCGCGCGTGGTACGCCTCGGCAAAGCGCTGCTGCAGCGCTTCGAGGGGCAGGCTTCCGGCGAGGATCTCCGTGGCCGGCAGCTCGACACGGATCAGATGGGTTTGTCCCCGGAACTGCATGTCCGCTGCGATCCGCAGGGTCTCGCCCTCGATCGGGGTGGTCTCACGTGCCAAGGCGGCGCGACCCTCGGCCAGATGCTCCAGCGCCACGGCGCGCAGCTCCGTCAATTCGAGCGTCTGCAGGGATCGATTGACGGTGCGCACGAAATCGTGGCGGGCATCGGCCACCAGGCAGCCGAGGGCATTGGTGACCCCGGGCCGCGGCGGCACGACGACCCGGGGTATACCGAGTTCCCGGGCGAGCGCGGTCGCGTGCAACGGGCCGGCACCACCCAGCGCCAAGAGGGCGAAATCGCGCGGATCATGGCCGCGGGCAACCGAGGTCATGCGGATGGCCGCCGCCATCTTGTCGTTGGCGACGCGCAGGATCGCGGCAGCGGCGGCAGCGGCCGAGAGCCCCAGAGGCTCGCCGATCGAAGCCGCCATGACGGCTTCGATGTCGGCCAGGGAGACCGGATGCTCGACCGCGGTCAGGCGATCGGCCGGCAACCGTCCGAGCACCAGGTTGGCATCCGTGATGGTGGGCGCCTCGCCGCCACGACCATAGGCGATGGGGCCCGGATCGGCACCGGCGCTCTCGGGACCGACCCGCAGCAGCCCGGCCTCGTCGATCCGCGCAATCGAGCCGCCGCCGGCACCGAGCGTGTTGACGTCGACCATCGGCACGTGGACCGGCATGCCATAGTCGAGCTCGAGCTCCGCACTGACGGTCGGCATGCCGTCGAGAACCAGCGCCACATCGGAGCTGGTGCCGCCCATGTCGTAGGTGATGACGTTGCCGATCCCCGCATGCCGCGCCGTCCAGGCAGCGGCGATGACCCCGGCCGCCGGGCCGGACATCACCGTCTTGACGGCATCCTCGACCACCATGTCGGCCGGCAGGGTGCCACCGTTGCCCTGGACGATGAGCAGCTCATGGTGGTATCCGCCGTCGCGCAGCCGACCAACGAGCTTCGTGACATAACGATCGAGCACGGGCTGGACGGCCGCGTTGACGGCAGCGGTGCAGCCGCGCTCGTACTCGCGGTATTCCGAGAGAACCTTGTGCCCCGTGGTCACGAAGCGGTTGGGCCAGACGGCGCGCACCGCCGCCTCCGCGAGCAACTCGTGGGCCGGGTTGGCGTAGGCGTGCAGAAAGTGGATGACGATCGCCTCGCAACCGGCGCTGCGCAGCGCCAGGGCCCGCTCGCGCACCTCGGCCGGGTCGAGCGCCAGCAGAACCTCGCCATCGGCGCTGACGCGCTCGTGCACCTCCAGCCGGTAGGGGCGCTCGATCAGCGGCTCGAAGGTTCCCGTCATGCCGTAGGGATTCGGCCGGGTCCGCCGCCCGAGTTCCAGAACGTCGCGAAAACCGCGAGTGGTTATCAGACCGACCTTGGCGATCTTGCGCTCCAAAAAGGCATTGGTGGTGGCGGTCGTGCCGTGCACCAGGGTCGCCACCGCCGCGAGATCGAAGCCGGCGAGCGCCGTCATGACGCCTTCCGCCTGATTGCTCGGCGTCGTGGGCGTCTTGACGATGCGAAGAGCACCGGCATCGTCGACGGCCACCAGATCGGTGAACGTCCCGCCGACATCGACGCCGATGCGACTCATTCGACACCACACCGGCGCAAACGCACCCCGAGGCGAGGTCCCGCATGTCGTGATAGGTCGTTGGCGCTCGCCGAAACGCCAGGAATGCGACCCGCCGTTAACCGCCTGTCAATTTTTATCGGTGACACTTCGGCAATCAGGCAGCCAACTCGAGTTGTGACATGTCGGAACGAACAGCGGCAGGCGCCGCTGCCATAAACGGCGGCGGCGCTTCGATCGAGGCGACGCCCACCCTCGGCGGGTCGGACACTCCGCCGGACAGTCGCCGCGTCAGGCAGTTGCTCGAGGCGCTCGAGGTTACCGAGAAACCCATGACGCGCTGCCCGTCGTGCGGCGGCGAAACACTCTGCCGCTGGGGCACGAGCCATCGCAACCTGCAACGCTGGAGTTGCCACGGCTGTGGCCGAACGTTGACTGCCGCCACCGGCACACCTCTGGCGAATGTCCACTCGCTCGACAAGCTGCGGGCAGTCGCGGTCGACATGCTCGCGGCGACGCCACGTTCCTGCCGCGGGCTCGCAGCCGCCCTCGGGCTCGACCGAATGACGGTCTGGCGCTGGCGCCGGCTGATCGCCGGCATCCGGGCAGCATTGCCGCCGTTGCCGCCCGCGAGCCAATCGGGATCGAGCACCGCCATCCTCCGGGAATCCCGCAAAGCGTCGCGAGAATGGCGCGACCACCAGCGCGATCCGGCCAACCACCCGGCACCCGACCGGTTGCGTTGGATCGACTACCGACAACTCGAGCTGCCGCTGCCCGAGCCGATGACCCGCTACCGCGTCCAAGTACGGCTCGCCGGCAACGGCGAATGCATAAACAACGCGGTCCATCGCCCGGCACGTGGCGCGCCATGCGTCGCAGTGGGCGACACTGTGAGCGGCCACGCGCATGCGGACGACCAGAAGATGCACACCATTCACGAGCCCGACGAGCCGCTCGAAGCCGCAACGCACACCGCTGCAACGGATGCCGCGACCGGCGACGAACGTGTGGGCAGTTCGATCAGTCGCCGGTTTCGGCATTTCATGTCCCCTTTCCGCGGCCCCGCGACCAAACACTTGCCGACCTATAGGGCCTGGTTCACGGCACGTCATGCCGCCCT
>SLRI01000278.1 GCA_007131045.1 Rhodospirillales bacterium | reverse complement strand
GAAGTATTAAGCTTTAGCAACTCTATTTTCCATTGCATTCCTAATTTTAGTGGCATAAAAGGATCTACGCTGGATTTTAGCGGATCGAAGTTTTTAAAGAACGCCTCATTTTCAAATATGTTTTTGCGTGATTTGCTAAATTTTGAGCGAACGAATTTCGAGGGTGACGCCGAGTTTATCAATATTGAAGCTCGCACGTTTACCGCTGCCAACGCAAATTTTACCAATCATACTGTGTTAAATGAATGCAAGGTTCGCGAAACCGCCAGCTTTGAAAGAACTTTTTTCGGCGGCAGTATCGATTTCGAATCATCATTATTTTTTGGGGAGACGAATTTCCGGAAATCTATCTTCGAAGATCAGACGTTTTTTGATCGTGCGGTATTTTCTAGTGTTCTAAATTTTAAAAGCTGTCGTTTTCTTTCTCAGGTTAGCTTTACAGAGACATGTTTTTCTAAATATTTCCCCAACTTTAAGAACTGCATATTCAAAGAGAATGTCACTTTTTCGGCATCTCATCCCTTCTGGCCGCCGATCAGTACGCGTGCGACACGGGAAGCCAGAAATTCACTAAACACGATCCGTCATCTTGTTAGCAAGCAAGGTTTTATTGAAGATGAGCACTATTTTTTTCGCCGCGAAATGGCCTTGGCAGCTCGACTAGGGACCCTACGTCAGCGGCTCCCCTATTGGCTTTTCGGTTTGCTGTCTGATTTCGGCAACTCGATTCACCGACCGGGCTGGGCGTTGTTGATCACTTGGTTTATGGGCTTCGCATCTTATCTTGGCTACCTTTGTTGGCCGCAAAACACTGAAGCGCTCTCGTGCGAAATCTTTGGTTCGACTAGTAAGGCCGCTGGCTTCAGTTTTTCGAATGTCTTTGGCTTTCTTGGTTTTAACCGCCTGTATTTCAGCCCCGAAGAACTTTTCGCCTTACCGACTGTCCTCAAGGTCATTGCGGCTTCGCAGACTGTTGCCGGCGCCATTCTGATCTTCTTGCTTGGGCTCGGATTACGCAATCGATTTCGCTTAAAGTGAATGCTCGCTAGACGTATGCGCGCAAGTTTAATGCTCAGGATAGCCACAATGGCCCAGACGACATTCCTCGAGTTCCTGCGCAAGTTCGGCGCCATCCAGCATCAGGCCCGGCGGGAACCTGTGAGATAACCCGGCATGGCCAGCCGTGATCTCGTGCTGATGTCGGCGTACGACTGGCTGTGCGCTGCGGCCCAACGCAAACATGGGACGGCCGATGCCGCCGCTGTCGTCATCGATGCCGTCGAGCGTTCGGCGATGGACCCGAGGGGGCCAAGCTCGTCGAGTTGATGCAGTGGATTCGGCGATGCGCTTGCCCAATTCGCGCCCGGCCGGTTATACTCTGGATATGAAAACTGCCATATCCCTTTCCGATGAGCTGTTCGAGGCCGCCGAGCGCCAAGCCAAGCGTGTGGGCAAATCGCGCAGCCAGCTCTATGCGGAGGCGCTCGAGGAATATCTTGTTCGCCATTCGCCGGACGAGATTACCGAGGCCATGAATCGGGTGGTCGATGGTCTGGACGAGCCCGTCGACGATTTCAGCGAGGCTGCGGCGCGGCGGACGCTCGAAGGCGTCGAGTGGTAGACGTCCGTCAGGGCGATGTCTGGTGGGCGGAGTTGCCCGATGCGACGGGCTCTGGACCTGGCTTCCGACGCCCTGTCGTGGTCGTGCAGAGCGATGCCTTGAACCGGAGCCGCCTGAAGACCGCCGTCTGCGTGCCCCTGACCAGCAACACGAGCTGGGCCGAAGCGCCCGGCAACGTGCTCCTCGCCGCGGGCGATACTGGCTTGCCCAAGCCTTCGGCCGCCAACGCCTCGCAGATCCTGGCGCTCGACCGGTCTCTCCTGACCGAGCATGCAGGCGTTCTCCCGGAGCGAAAGCTGACCCAGGTCCTGCAAGGCATCGCCCTCATCCTATCCCGCTGATACCCTACAAAAAAGACCGAGGGGGCCCGGGGGAAATCATTTCCCCCGGATACTTTGCTCCTTGCTGTTGCGGACGGTGACCAGGGTGCTGAGCGCGGCGCAGGCTTGGGTGAGGGTGGAGGTGGGCTGGTCTCGGGTGAGGGTGTTGGGGTTGCCGCCGCAGTCGAGGGTCGGGTCGGTCGGGTCGGGTTGCCACCAGGCGCCGGTTGCCATCAGGGCGACGCCTCGGCGCAGGCCGGGATCGAGGACGGCTCGGGCGAGGCAGCTGCCGCGGGGATTTTCGAGCAGGACGGTGTCGCCCGTCTCGATGCCGCGGTTTTTGGCGTCGGCGGGGTTCAGGGCCACGGGCTCGCGGTCGCCGCTGCCGCCGGCCGGGGTCTGGTGGAGTTGGCTGTGCAGCCGGTTGGCGGGTTGGCGGGTGACGAGGTGGAGCTCGTCTGCGCGGGCGGCGCCCAGCCACTCTTCGGGCGGCAGCCAGGCCGGGTGGCCGGGGCAGTCGGCGAGGTCGAGGCTGGCGATGGTTCGGCTGAACAGCTCGATGCGGCCAGAGGGTGTGGCGAGCGGCTGGTTCTCCGGATCGGCGCGGAAGCGTTCGAGCAGGATCTGCGAGGTTCGTGGCGGTGGCACGGCCCAGTGGCCGCGCGCCCAGAACTCGTCGAAGGTCGGGGCGTCGAGCCCTTCGGCCGCGGCACGCCTCTCGGTCGAGGCCCAGAGGCGGCGCAGCCATCCCGTTTCGTCGAGGCCTTCGGTGAAGCGGTCGCCAGCACCGAGCCGGTCGGCGAGTTCGGCGAAGATCAGCCAGTCGTCGCGGGCCTGGGCCAGGGGCTCGATCAGCTTGGGCATGGCGAAGACGAAGGGATCGCGTGAGTTGCCGCCGATGTCGTTGCGCTCGGCGAAGCTGGTTGCCGGGAGCACGATGTCGGCGCGCCGGGCTGTGGCGGTCCACCAGGGTTCGTGGACGATCACGGTCTCGGGCTTCGACCAGGCGCGGGCTGCCCGGTTCAGGTCCTGGACGTGGTGGAAGGGGTTGCCGCCGGCCCAGTAGACGAGCCGCGCGTGTGGCAAGGTGACCATGCGGCCGGCGAAGGGGATGATGGCGCCGGGCTGCTCCAGCATGTCGATCACGCGGGCGACGGGGATGGCGCTGCTCGAGGGATTGGGCAGGCTCGGCGAGGCCGGGATGAAGCCGGGCCGGGCAGCGGCCCCCACCGCGTTCATCGAGCCGTAGCCGAAGCCGAAGCCGAAGCCCTCGAGGCCGATCTGGCCGAGGACCGCGGCCAAGGCGATCGCAGCCCAAAACGGCATTTCGCCGTGCCGGGCGCGCTGCAGCGACCAGGTTGCGGTGACCAGCACGCGCCGCGCTGTCAGCACCCGATCGGCGAGGCGGGCGAGGTCGGCGAGCGGCACGTCGGCGATGGCGGCGGCCCAGTCGAGGGTCTTGGTGACGCCGTCGGTTCGGCCGTCGAGGTAGGCGGCGAAGGGCTCGAAGCCTTCGGTGTAGCGGTTGAGGAAGCGGCGGCCGGCGCGGCCCTGGCGGATGGCTTCGTGGCAGAGGGCCAGCAGGATCGCCTTGTCGGTCTTGGGCCGCGGCGCGATGTGCTCGGCGTCCAGCCAGTCGGGCGCGTCGTCGGCGCTCGGGCTGACGACGATGAACTGGACACCATGCTGCCGGGCGCGGCGGGTGAGGTCGGGCAGGTCGTGTTGCCCGGCACCGCCCGAGGTGACCCGCCAATTCTTCGGGTTGAGGCCGCCCATCGCGAGCACCAGGTCGCCGTGGTCGATCACCGATTGCCATGGGGTGGCGGCGTCCTGTCGCGAGGTGGTTGCCGTGGAGTTCTTGTGCGGTACGGCATCACCTGCGGACGAGCCCTGAACGTGGGCGATCGATCGCGTCACGTTTTGTTGCCATGCCGCCGCGAGGCTGTTAGCGTCGCGGCGCTGTCGACATGGACAAAAATAATCGGCTGGCACGGTGACTTGGCCGGTTGGAACCTGGGGAGGTTTGGTCATGCATACGTCTTGGACCCGGCGTCGGCTTGTTCGCGCCACATCGCTTGCGGCTGTAGGCACGCTCGCGGCACCTTATGTCAAGCGGGCGCATTCGGCGGGCACTGTCACGCTCGGCCTTTGGGATCACTGGGTGCCGGGTGCGAACGACCGGATGGTCGAGCTCGCCAACGAATGGGGCGCAGAGAACAATGTCGACGTGCAGATCGACTTCATCACCTCGGTCGGCAATCAGAATCTCCTGACCGCGGCGGCCGAGGCCCGGGCGCGGGCCGGCCACGACATCCTTTCGCACCCCACCTTTCAGATCGCCGTGCACCAGAACGCGCTCGAGCCGGTCGACGATGTCTGCGAGGCGCTGATGGCCGAGTACGGTGACTTCGCCGACAACGCGGTCTACCTGGCGAGGCTCGATGGCACCTGGCGGGCGGTGCCGACCTGCGCCGGCTCGCAGAGCTACCCGATGTGCTCGCGCCTCGACTACTTCCGCGACATCGCCGGCGTCGACCTCCAGGACATGTTCCCGGCCGGACCGCGCGATCCCGAGAAGTCCAAGGACTGGACCCGCGCCAACTTCCTCGAGCATGCGCGAAAGCTGCATGCCGCAGGCCATCCGTTCGGCGATCCGATCGGCCAGACCTCGGACAGCCAGGACTGGCTAGGCCCGCTCTTCCTCTCCTTCGGCTCGATGATGGCCGACGAGAACGGCAACATCACCGCCGACAGCGACGAGACCCGGGAAGCGCTCGCCTACATGGAAGAACTCGTCCAGTACATGCCCGACGACATCTACGCCTGGGACGACGCTGCCAATAATCGTTGGTTGATCTCTGGCGAGGGCTCGACCATCCACAATCCGCCGAGCCCCTGGACGGTCGCCAAACGTGATGCGCCTGAGGTCGCGGCCAATGTCTGGCACCACGACGCGCCGGCCGGGCCGCGCGGCCATTATCGCGGCAACCTCCCCTACTTCTGGGGCTTGTGGGAGTTCTCGCCCAACAAGAGCGCCGCCAAGGATCTGCTCTTGCATCTGGCCCGGCGCGAGCAGCAGGCCGCGCTGGTCGAGGCCTCCCAGGGCTTCGACATGCCGATGCTCAAGAGCTTTGACGACTTCACGACCTATGTCGACGCCGCTCCGCCCTCGGGCACGCTCTACAACTATCCGGTACAGGGCAACGAGATCCTGACCGTCGCCGGCTGGCCGGCACCGCCGTCGATCGCCGCCAATATCTACTTCCAGGCGCTGATCCCCAACATGGTCGCCCGCGTCACCGTCGACAACGAGAGCCACGACGATGCGATCGCCTGGGCGATCGACGAGCTCGAAGGGTTCATGCGCGGCTGATTGCAACTGTTTAAGCCGGGGTCGGCGAGGCCGGCCCCGGCTGGTCGGCCGGGGGTGGCGCATGAGCCAGCAGACAGGCGTACCATGGCGGCGGCGCCAACGGACATTCGGCCGACACAGCGGCCTTCTCGACTGGTTCAGCAGTCGCTCCACCGTGGGCGTGCTGATGTGCCTGCCGGTGATCCTGATCATCGGCATCCTGGTCGTCTATCCGTTCGTCTTCTCGATCTATCTCAGCATGTTGAACAAGCCGGAGACCGAGTTCGTCGGCCTCGGCAACTACGTCTTTCTCTGGGGCCGCGAAACCTTCTGGATGGTGGTCCGCCAGTCGTTGATCTTCACCTTCTTCGCCGTCCTGTTCAAGGTGCTGATCGGCCTCGCGGTCGCCCACATCATCCACCATCTGCCGGACCGCGGCCAGCGGCTGTGGCGCGGCCTGGCGCTGATCCCCTGGGTGATCCCGCCGGCTTTGGGCACGCTCGGCTGGTGGTGGTTGTTCGAGCCCCGCTACTCGGCGTTCAACTGGCTGCTCCAGGGCATGGGCTTCGAGGCCATCGCCTGGCTCTCGGACGTGTTCTGGGCGCGGTTCGCCGTGGTCACCGTCAATGTCTGGTATGGTGCGCCCTTCTTCATGATCATGTACCTGGCAGCGCTCAAGACGATCCCGGCCGAGCTCTATGATGCGGCAAAGGTCGACGGGGCCAGTCCCTGGCAGCAGTTCATCTATGTGACGCTACCGATGATGCGCAACATCATCGCGATAACGATTCTCTTCTCGACCATCGTCACCTTCGCCAATTTCGACATCGTCCGGGTGCTGACGCAAGGCGGACCGAGAAACAGCACGCATCTCTTTGCGACCTACGCCTTCCGGGTCGGCATCGAGACCGGCGACGTGCCGCTGGGGGCCGCGGTTTCGCTCTTCATGTTCCCGATCCTCGCCGTTCTCGCCTACTTCATCCTGCGCAACGTGCGCGACAGATCGGAGCGTGTCTGATGGCGACCGTGGCAGCCGGACCCCGCCTCGTCGCCAACCCGATCGGCTGGCTCAAACACGAGCGACGCTGGGCGCTGGTCTTCTCCTATTTCGCGCTCTTCGTCTTCATGATCTTCTTCCTCGGCCCGCCCTACTACATGCTGGTGACGTCGCTGAAGACCAACCAGGAAATCGCCAATCTCGCGACCAATCCCTGGATCATCGCCGACGGCATCACCTTCGAGCACTACTGGAAGCTGTTCGCCGAGACCGGCTTTCTCACCTTTTTCAAGAACACGGTGATCGTCACCCTCGCCGTGGTCGCGATTACCATGGTGGTGAGCATCCTCGCCGCCTACGCCCTCGCGCGGCTCAAGTTCTGGGGCGCCGGCATCCTGGCGCTCGGCATCTTTCTCACCTACCTCGTGCCCGAGACCCTGCTCTTCATCCCGCTCTTCAAGTTCATCGGCTGGCTCGGCCTCCTCAACAACTACGTCTCGCTGATCGTCGTGTATCCGACCATCTCGATCCCGTTTTGCACCTGGATCATGATCGGCTACTTCTCCTCGATCCCGCGCGAGCTCGACGACGCAGCACTGATCGACGGCTGCAATCACTGGCAGATGCTCTGGCTGGTCTTCATCCCCGTGGCACTGCCCGGCATCATCGCCGCCACCATCTTCGCGTTCACTGTCTCCTGGGCCGGCTTCATCTATCCCTTGGCCTTTCTCTACAGCCAGGACCAGCAGGTGCTCACCGTCGGCACCGTCACCTCGCTGATCAGGGGCGACGTCTTCCACTGGGGCGGCCTGATGGCAGGCGCCCTTTTGGCCGCAGCCCCGCCCGTCCTGGTCTATGCCTTCCTCATGGACTACTACATCGCAGGATTGACCTCGGGCGCCACCAAGGGCTGAACCTGCCGAGCGCTCTTTTCGCTCAGAGGAACCAGAACAGCAGGAAGGCGCCGAGCAGCAGCCGGTAGACGACGAAGGGGGTGAAGGTCGAGGTCCTGAGCCAGGCCATCAAGCCCCAGATCGCGACCAGGGCGGCGAAGAAGGCGAGCACGGCCGAGTAGAAGGCGTCGGCCTGGAGTGCGGTGTCGCCGCTCTTCCAGATCTCGTAGCCGCCGAGCAGGCCGGCCGCCATGGTCGTCGGGATCGAGAGCAGGAGTGAGAAGCGGGCGGCCTCGGTGCGGCTGAAGGCGAGAAAGAGGCCAGCCGTCATGGTGATGCCCGAGCGGCTGACCCCCGGCACCAGGGCGAGCGCCTGAAAGAGGCCGATCAACAGCGCGTCCTTGTAGGTCATGCCGGCCAAGGCCCGCTCGGAGGTGTCGGCCTTGCGGTCGGCGACGAACAGCAGGATGCCGAAGCCGATCGTCGTGGACGCGATCAAGAGCGGGCTGCGCCAGTCGCCGGCGATCAGGTCGCGCAGGAGAAAGCCCGCGATGACCACCGGCACGGTGGCCAGCGCCAGCTGCAGCAGGAGCCGGGTGTCGCCGTCGGGCCTGCCGCGCAGCAGGTTGATGCCGCCGGTGATCATCCGCACCACCTCGGTGTGGAAATAGGCCATGACCGCGATCAGCGTGCCGATATGCATGGCGACATCGATGACGAGGCCCTGATCCTCCCATGGGGTGAGCTGCGGGACGAGGATGAGATGCGCCGAGGAGCTGATCGGCAGGAATTCGGTAACGCCCTGCACGATGGCGAGGACGATCAGGTTGAGCCAATCCATCGAATACCCTTTGTCGGGAGGTCTCACGCAGGCGGCGATCGCGGGCTGCGGTCGGCTCGTGGGCCGGTCGCGGGCGATCGACCTCGCTTGCCTGTCGAGGCGTGGTTTGCCATACCCGCTCGTGAGGTCACGCCGCAACCCGGCACCGCGCCGACGTTGAGCGGGACCGTAACCGACAACAGTTGAGGTTTGGTTAACAATGGACGCTGCCGCAGGCAGTCGCCCGCGATCCGCTGCCCACCTCGCCGCTGCCGGCGATGCTCGGGTCGGTGGGTCGCCAACCGAAAGCGAGCCGTCGAGGCGCTCCTTGCGCTGCTCGACGAGCGAGGACGAGCGGTCCGCCGCGGCGTTCGGGAGGTCAGGGGCCTAGCCTGTCCATCGTCCCTCCCGGGCGCTCGCCGCCAGGAGGAGATGGACGATGGTCGACGAGGTTCTGGAGAAGGAGCGGCCGCAAGAGGCCGTGTTCGACGCATCGCAGCATCCGGCGGACCTCGCCGAGCTGCTCGAGGAGATGAGCCTCGACGCGGCGCGGGGTTCGCTGTTGTCGCTGCCGCTGTCGCTCGCCGCCGACACCTACGCCTATCTGGAGCCCGAGACCCAGGTCGGGCTCGCCAAGGTCCTGGCCCGGGGCGAACTCGCCGCGATCGTCACCGAGATGAACGGCGACGACCGCGCCGATCTCTTCAACCGCCTGACGCCCAAGCAGCAGCAAGCGCTCTTGCCGGGCCTCGCCCAGGCCGAGCGCGAGGACATCCGCCGGCTCGCCGCCCACGAGGAGGGCACGGCCGGGGCGATCATGACCTCGGACTACGCCACGCTGACGGCCAACCTGACGGTCAAGGACGCGCTCAACAAGCTGCGGCGGGAGGCGCCGGACAAGGAGACCATCTACCGGACCTACGTGATCGACCGCGAACGGCGGCTGATCGGCTCGGTCCGCCTGCAACAGCTGATCCTGGCCAGCCCCAAGCAGACCATCGGCCAAGTCATGGAGCGCGAGACCCGGGCAGTCTCGGTCGGCGACGACCAGGAGGAGGTAGCCCAGGCGATTCAGAAATACGACATGATCGCCCTGCCGGTGGTCGACGACGACGGCCGGCTGGTCGGCATCGTCACCCACGACGACGCGATGGACGTGCTCCAGGCGGAAGCCACCGAGGACTTCCAGAAGACAGCCATGATCACCAGCATGGTGGAGAATATCGGCACCGCGAGCATCCGGCTGCTCTACCAGAAGCGGGTCCATTGGCTGGTGCTGCTGGTCTTCGCCAACCTGCTCTCGGGCGCCGGGCTGGCGTTCTACGAGGACACGATTGCGGCCTATGTCGTGCTGGTCTTCTTCCTGCCGGTGCTGATCGCCTCGGGTGGCAACGCCGGGGCGCAGAGCTCGACGCTGATGGTGCGCGCCATGGCGACGGGCGATGTCGAGATGAAGGACTGGGGGCGGATGCTGGTGCGCGAGCTCTCGGTGGCCCTCTTGCTGGGTCTCACCACGGCTATCGCGGTCTCGATGATCGGGCTGTGGCGGGGTGGCTTCGAGATCGCTCTCATCGTCGCCGCGGCCATGCTGTTGATCGTCATGGCGGGCAGCCTGATCGGCATGTCGATGCCGTTTCTCTTGTCACGCTTCGGTCTCGACCCGGCGGTCGCGAGTGGGCCGTTGATCACCTCGATCGCCGACATCGCCGGGGTGATGATCTACTTCTCGATCGCCACGGCGTTCTTGATCGGCTGATCAGTCCATGCCGCCTCAATCCATGCCTATCGCGGCCTTGTAGAGCTCGAGCAGCTCCTCCTCCTCCTGCCGCTCCTCCTTCGCCTTTTTGCGCAGGCGGACGATGGCGCGGATGATCTTGGGCTCGAAGCCGGTGGCCTTGGCTTCCCCCATCACGTCCTTGATGTCGTCGGCGAGGCCCTTCTTCTCCTCCTCGAGGCGCTCGATCTTCTCGATGATCTGCTGCAGGCGCTCGCCGGCGATGCCGCCGACATTACTGGTCCCGGTCGTTTCGTCGTTCATCGGGTCTCGCTGTGATGCTGGAATGGCCAGGTGCCCGGCGGCGCAGAAAACGAGGGGCGGAGCCGCTCGGCCCACCCCTCGCTCTCCTCCCGCTCTGGCGGAAAACTCCACCGACGGGGCGCCTCCCATGTCCTACTCGGCCGGAGCGGGGACCGGCATCGACCCTTTTCGGACCGTTTGCCCCTGCTCCCGCCCGGCAACCCGCAGACGGCCCGCCGGACGCCGTGTGAATAGCAGATCGGCAGAAGAGGTCCAGCGAGTTGGTGGGGTGGAAGAAGGATATTCGGGGAGGCAGCGCCCTGCCTGAGCCCCTCCATTACTTCGCGCCGTCGCTGGTCACGAGCGAGGGCAAAACTCGGTGGGGCATGGGGAGGCCCTGCCTCCCCACATCTTCTTGTTCTTGCTGACTTTCTAGCTCTCTAGCAGCCGCCTTGCGATCACCTGCGCCTGAATCTCCGCCGCACCCTCGAAGATGTTGAGGATGCGGGCGTCGCAGAGGACGCGGCTGATGGGATATTCGGTGGCGTAGCCGTTGCCGCCGTGAATTTGCAGGGCGTTGTCGGCGGTGGCCCAGGCGACTTGGGCGGCCAAGAGCTTGGCGAGGCCGGCCTCCAGGTCGCAGCGCCTTTCGGCGTCTTTTTCGCGGGCGGCAAAAAGGGTGAGCTGGCGGGCGATCTGGACCTCGACCGCCATCCAGGCGAGCTTGCCCGAGACGCGGGGGAAGGCGGTCAGCGGCTTTTTGAACTGGATGCGGTCACGGGCGTAGGCGAGGCCGAGTTCGAGGGCGTTCCTGGCCACGCCCACGGCACGGGCGGCGGTCTGGATGCGCGCTCCCTCGAAGGTGGCCATGAGCTGCTTGAAGCCCTGGCCCTCGACACCGCCCAGGAGATTGTCCTCGGCGACCCTGAAGCCGTCGAAGCCGAGTGTGTATTCCTTCATACCGCGGTAGCCCAGGACCTCGATCTCGCCGCCGCCGAGGCCGTCCACCGGGAAGGGGTCGTCGTCGGTGCCGCGGGGCTTTTCGGCGAGCAGCATGGAGAGGCCCTTGTAGCCGGGCTCCTCGGGGCGGGTGCGGCACAAGACGGTCATCAGGTCGGCGCGGGCGGCGTGGGTGATCCAGGTCTTGGCCCCGGTGATCGTCCAGCCGTCTCCGTCCCGCACCGCACGGGTCTTCAGGGACGCGAGGTCGGAGCCGGTGTCGGGCTCGGTGAAGACGGCCGTGGGGATGATCTCGCCGGACGCGATCTTCGGCAGGAAGCGCCGTTGCTGCTCGGCCGTGCCGCCGAGCCGGATCAGCTCGCCCGCGATCTCCGAGCGGGTCGAGAGCGAGCCCACGCCGATATAGCCGCGCGAAAGCTCCTCAGTGACGACGCACATCGCGACCTTGCCCATGCCGAGACCGCCGAATTCCTCGGGCAGGGTAAGGCCGAAGACGCCGAGCTCGGCCAGCTCCTCGATCAGCGGCATCGGGATGAGCTCGTCGCGCTCGTGCCAGCCGTGGGCAAACGGGATCACCTTGTCGTCGCTGAAGCGCTGGAACTGCTCGCGGATCATGTCCAGCGTCTCGTCGCCGAGCGCCCACTGGCCGAAGTCGCCCTCGAGGGTCAGCTCGGCGATGCGGGCGCGGGTGACCGCGGTGTTGCCGTCCTGGATGAGCGCGCGGACGGCGGGATCGCCGGTGAAGGACTGGATGGCGGCATCGCCGAGATAGAGGTCGGGGGGGCGGACCACCTCGACCTGGCTCATCGGGATGCCGCCTTCGATGCGGGCCAGGTATTCGCCGAAGGCGGCTCGGAGCATCAGTTGCTCGAGCTCGCCGAAGCTGCCTTCGCTGTCCAGCCGCAGGGCCCAGCCGCGCATTTGGTGGAGTGCCTGGCGGTAGACCTCGAGCCAGGCGAGGCCGTGCGCCGCGAACTGCTCTCGATCCAGAAGGGCCGAATCGATGCGGCCGGCGGGGGCGACGACGCTGCGGACGGCGTCCTTGGCTGCCGCGAACAGGGTGTCGGTGGCCGCGAGTGCCGCTGCCGTGCTGGTCCAGAGGTCGTCCGACGGAGCGCTCTCGATGGCGGAAAGGGCGGTTGCCAAGTCTCAGTCCTCCACCGCTTCCTCGAAGGTCCGCATGCCGGGGCGCTTGGCGCTGACCAGCACCGCCATGTTGCCGGGCTTGTGCTGGTTCTTCATCATCTTCATGTGGGCGCGCGGGATGTCGGCCCAGCTGAAGACCTCGGACATGCACGGGTCGACCTGCCGGGCGAGGACGAACTTGTTGGCCGCCGAGGCCTGCTTCAAGTTGGCGAAGTGGCTGCCCTGCAGGCGCTTTTGCCGCATCCAGAGGTAGCGGGCGTCGACCGTGAGCTTGTAGCCCGTGGTGCCGGCGCAGATCACGACCATGCCGCCGCGCTTGCAGACCAGGGCCGAGACCGGGAAAGTCGAGGCCCCCGGGTGCTCGAAGACGATGTCGACGTCGTTGCCCTTGCCGGTGACGTCCCAGATCGCCTTGCCGAACTTGCGCGCCTCCTTGACCCAGGCGTTGTAGGCGTCGGTGTTCATCGGATCGGGCATCTCGCCCCAGCAGTCGAAGTCCTTGCGGTTGATCGCGCCCTTGGCCCCGAGCGAGAGGACGAAGTCGCGCTTGTCCTCGTCCGAGATGACGGCGATGGCGTTGGCACCGGAGGCCGCGATCAGCTGGATCGCCATGGACCCGAGGCCGCCGGCACCGCCCCAGACCAGGACGTTGTCGCCGGGCCTGAGGATGTGCGGCTGGTGGCCGAAGAGCATGCGATAGGCGGTGGCCAGCACCAGCGTGTAGCAGGCGGCCTCCTCCCAGGTCAGGTGCTTGGGCCGGGGCATCAGCTGGCGCGACTGCACCTTGCAGAACTGGGCGAACGAGCCGTCGGTGGTCTCGTAGCCCCAGATCCGCTGCGAGGGCGAGTTCATCGGGTCGCCGCCGTTGCACTCCTCGTCGTCGCCGTCGTCCTGGTTGCAGTGGATGACGACCTCGTCGCCGACCTTCCAGCGCTTGACCTTGGAGCCCACCGCCCAGACGATGCCGGACGCATCGGAGCCCGCCACGTGGTAGGGCTGCTTGTGGACGTCGATCGGCGAGATCGGAACGCCCAAGGCGGCCCAGACGCCGTTGTAGTTGACGCCCGCGGCCATCACCAGGACCAGCACCTCGTCGTCGCCGACGGGCGGCGTCGGCACCACCTCCTCGAGCATCGAGGTCGAGGGCTCGCCGTGGCGCTCCTTTCTGATCGCCCAGGCGTACATGTTGGCCGGCACGTGGCCCAAGGGCGGGATTTCGCCGACGTCGTAGAGGTCCTTGACGGCACCGGTGGGGGCCGGCGTCGCTTCCGGCTTCATCGGAATGACTTGGGCTGTGGACGTCATGGTGGTGACCTTCTCTTTC
>SLRI01000501.1 GCA_007131045.1 Rhodospirillales bacterium | reverse complement strand
CTGGTCGACCTCTCTTGTGTGACCGCGGGCCAGCTCGTTCTCACCCTGATCGATCCCAGAGGCTTCGAGGTGTTCTCGCTCGTCGCCATTCTCTTCTGCTGTGCCCTGGTCCCGCTGGCGATGACCCGATCACCGCTGCCGGCACCCTTGCAGACGCCCAGGCTCCGTCTCGGCCGGTTGATCGCGGTCTCGCCCTTGGGCACGATGGGGGTCTTCGCGGTCGGCCTGGTCAACGGCACGTTTCGCACGGTGGCCCCGGTTGTCTTTCTCGGCACCGTCCCGAACGCCGGCCTGACGGTTGCCGAGGTGGCGCTGGTGATGAGCGCCTTCATCGCCGGCGGTGCGGTGCTGCAATACCCGCTAGGCGCGCTTTCCGACCGCCTGCCGCGGCGCACCGTTCTGATCATCACCACCATCGGCGCCATCGCCACCAGCTTCGGCATGGCGTTTGCTACCGGCCATGCGTTGGGCCTGGTCATCGCCGCGGCCTTTCTCTTCGGCGGCTTTGCGATCCCGGTCTATTCCCTCTCGGTGGCGCACGCCAACGATCTGGCGGCAGCCGACGAGTTCGTCGAGGTGGCGGCCGGCCTGTTTCTCGTCTTCGGCATCGGCGCGATGGTCGGCCCGCTTTTGGGTGCCACTGCCGTCGCCTGGTACGGCGACGCTGCGCTCTTCTACTACATCTCCGCCGTGCACACCGTCTTTCTCGCCTTCACCCTCTACCGCATCGTCCGCCGCCCGCTCGGCCCCGCCCCCGATCGGCCCGGCTTCGTCGGCCTGATCCGCACCTCCACCGCCCTCTTCGAGCTCGACCCCAGAAGGCGGAAGTCGAAGGCCGATCCTTAATTCGGGGGACACATTACGCAATTAACTCTTTCGCGCCACCGGCGGTTGCACGGCGCTCGCGACGGCGCTCGACGGCGCAACGAAGGTATCGGGGTACGCGATTCGTTAATTGCGTAATGTGTCCCCCGAATTAACGAAGTGCTGCGGTTCGTGGCGCCGCGGATGAATTGCGGCGGGCGTACTCTGGCGATAGCTTGGCGTCGAGCAAGAACGGGGTGGGCCGATGGTCCAGACGCAGCTCGACCTTTTTTCCGGCAGCGGACGCGAACGCGGGGATCCGACGGGTGAAGCCGCAGAAGCGGCGCCGGTGCTGATTGCTGCCGACCTCGACGACGGGGCGCTCTCGGCGGCGATCCCCGCAGCCCGGCTGAAGGAAGCGCCGGCGCTCGCCGCCGAGGCCGGGCGGCGGCGATTGCCGGGTGCCGTCCCGGCACTTTCGGCGCTCTGTCGGCGGTTCATCGGCTTCGGTCGTGACGGCGTGGTGCCCGAGCAGCGGGCGGCGCTCGATGCCTTAGCCGCGATCGGTGGGGCCGCGGCAGCGCGCGCCACCGCGCGGCTGCTCGTCGAGCGCGTCGTCGAAGGCCCCAACCGCGCGCACGCGGTCGTGGTCGCAGCCGGGCTCGGCACGCAGCTGCCGGCATCGCTCCTGCTGGAGCTCATGGCCGATCCGGCCCCGGCCGTGCGCGCCGCCGCCTGCGCTTGTGTCGGCCGGCAGCTTACCCTGGTGCCACGGCTGCTCGAGCTCGCCGATGACGAGGCGACCGAGGTGCGCACCGCCGCGGTCCCGGCGCTCGGCCGAATGGGCCGGCGCGAGGCGCTGCCGATGCTCACTCGCCTGCTGCGCGAGGCGCCCACGACCACGGTGATCGAGGCGGTAACCGCGGTGGCCGACGAGGATTGCGTAATCCTGCTCGCCCGGCTCGCCCGCAGCCGCGACGATCTGGCCATGGCCGCGCTCGACGCGCTCGCGGTCATCGATCACCCGCGGGCGCGCCAGCTGCTGGCCCGCCTCGAGGCCGAGCGGTGCGCCTAGAGCACCGGTCGTTGCCTGCCGGCTGGCTTTGGCCCTACCCTCGAGGCGCAGCACGAGTTGGGCCAGCATGAACGACCTGTTCGATACGATCGGCGCGCCGCGCCCACCCGGCACCCGGCCGGACGGCCTGCGCCCGGGACCGTCGATCCGCGTCTTCGACATCACCGTCGAGCGGGTACGCGAGTCCGCTTGGCGCGAGCTCTTCGAGGGCTTCGACCGGCTGCGGGCGCTTACCTTCTCGGCCAGCGTGCCGGCGATTCTCGATGTCGCCGCACTGTTCGAGGACGTCGAGATCACCTTTGGCTCGGAGCGGGTGTTGTCTTGCGAGCTCGCCGCCCTCGAGCAGGCGACGACTGCCCAGAGCTACCGCTTCGTCGACGCGCTCGCCGACCAGAAGGCGTTCATCGAGCGCTGCGTCCGGCCGGCGCTCTCGGGGCATGGGGCGGCACTGCTCGAGCGCGTTCAGGACCAGAGTCTGCGCTTTCGCCTGCTGCGCCGGGCACCGTCGCACGCCAAGCTCTACCTGCTGGCCGGCGAGGGCCGGTTTCGTGCCATTGCGGGCTCGGCCAATCTCAGCCTGCAGGCCTTCTCCGGCAGCCAGGGCGAGACCTTCCTGGTCGCCGACGGCGAGGCGGCCTATCGCCACTTCGAAGCCTTCTACGAAGAGAACGACGCCGCGGCCGACCTGGTCGCGGCCGACCTCCTGGTGGTGCCGGCGGGCCCGGATGCGCCGGCAAGACTGGATGTCCCGGCCGATCCGGTGCCGCTCGAAAAAGTGCCGTGCTTTCGCTTCCTCGAGGCCAAGGGGGTCATCGTCGAGAGCCCACAGCCGCCGATCATGAACGAGCTCTCGGCAGCAAGCCTGCGCGAGGCCGGGGCCCTCGGCGCCGAATTGCAGCAGCTGACCCTGGACAAGAACAAGAGCGGTGCGACGGTGGTCAGCGCCAAGGGCTTCGCCCGTGCCTACCGGGCCCACACGGCCCAGCCGATCACCGAGAAATCGGATCGGATACCACAAGCGCGGATCGACCTCGAGAGCGGCATCGTCAGCCTCGACGGCCGCCCCTGGCACCGGCTGGGCTCGCCCGTCCCCTGGCCAGAGGTCGAGGCGGATGCGGCCCTGCTCGCCCCCTATTTCGCCGGCTTCGGCCAGTTCTACGGCGATGCGGCGAGCCTGCAGCAGAGCTATTGGGCGCTGCTCGCCTGGCTCTATGCGGCACCGCTGGCGCCCCTCCTGCGCAGTGCCGCCTTGCGCCACGACGGCTCGCCTTTGGCCTATCCGGTGCACGCCGTGCTCTACGGCCGGTCGGACGGCGGCAAGACGATGTTCTCGCGGGTGATCAGCCGGTCGATGTTCGGCCTCGAGCAGATGGTCCGCGGCAAGGACTTCACCACCCAGCGAGCATTGGGCCTGCGCGAGCGGCTGGGCGCCATTCCGCTGATCGTCGACGACGTCAACCGCGACCGCTTCACCCAGTACGTGCCCGATCTGGTCAAGTTCGACCACGACAGCAGCAACGCTTACGCGCCGATCCTGATCAGCACCAACCGCGACGTCACCGCGGTGACGCCCGATCTGCGCAAGCGCATGGTGGTCTGCCACATCGACGGCGCCCGGCCGCGTGGCATGTCGGAGGCGCCGGCCAGGGCCGCCCTTTCCGGCATCGGCACGGCCCTCTATCGCACATATCTCGACCGTCTCGTG
>SLRI01000306.1 GCA_007131045.1 Rhodospirillales bacterium | reverse complement strand
CCTCGAGCACGCCACCTTCGACCAGAGCAAGGGTGAGGTCACGCTCGACATCAGCCGTGCCGAGATCGACGCGATGCCCGAATACGATCGGGACGACGACGGCTGGTTCGCCGGCTGACCTTTAGCCGCCAGCAGACCCGACGAACGGGCGGGCGCCATTCCATGCGCCCGCCCACGTCGCGTCTCACGACATCGACCATGCAATCCGAGGAGCGAGCGATGGGCTTTCAAACCGGCGGCCTTCTGGGGCTGGTCATCCTGATCGCCGACATCTGGGCGATCATCCAGGTCTTCAACAGCAGCGTCTCGACCGCCGCCAAGCTCGGCTGGACCCTGCTCATCCTGCTCTTGCCCGTCCTCGGCCTCGTCATCTGGTTCTTCATGGGCCCCCGCCCGCGCGGCACGGCCCTGGTTTGAGCGCCGGGAAGCGCACCATGCGGATGCTGCCACGCCTCCGGACAGCGAAGCCCGAGGCTGCGCCGGGTCTCTGGGACAGCGACGCCCTGATCCGGGCCGAGCTGTTCAGCGTCGAGCGGCTCGAGCAGCACGCCCTGACCCTGGCCGCAGCCCAGAAGGTGACGAGCAGCAGCAAGGCCGACCGGGCCCTGACCAGGCGGCTCGACGCCAACAGCACGGCACTGCTCGCGGCCTATCGGTCGCTCGCCACCAGCAATGGAGACGCCCGGCCGATCACCCCGGCGGCCGAGTGGCTGGTCGACAATTTCCACGTCGTCGAGGAGCAGGTCCGCGAGGTCCAGAACGACTTGCCGCCCGGCTACTACCGCCAGCTGCCGAAGCTCGAGTCCGGCCCGTTCGCCGGCTATCCGCGGGTGCTCGGCATCGCCTGGGCGTTCGTCGCGCACACCGACAGCCGCTTCGACGGCGAGCTCCTGGCCCGCTTCGTTGCCGCCTACCAGCGGGTCCAGCCGTTGACCATCGGTGAGCTCTGGGCGATCGCGATCACGCTGCGGATCGTCCTGGTCGAGAACCTGCGCCGGGGCGCTGAGCGGCTGGTCGACCGCAGAGCCGATCGCGCGGCCGCCGATGCGCTCGCCGACCGTCTTCTCGGCCCGGCCGCAGGCGACGCGCGCCCGTGCGGGCCGCTCTCGGCGATCCTCGCCCCCTACGAGACCGCCCCCTTGCCCGCGACCTTCGCGGTCCAGCTCGTCCAGCGGCTGCGCGACCGGGATCCCGACACGACGCCGGCGCTGCGCTGGCTCGAGGACCGGCTGGCAGCGCAGGGCACCACGGGCGAAGATCTCGTCCGCGCCGAGCACCAGCGCCAGGGGGCGATGAACGTCACGGTGCGCAACGTCATCACCAGCATGCGCCGCATCTCGGCCGTCGACTGGCCCGACCTCGTCGAGCGGGTCAGCCTGGTCGATGCGCGGCTCAGGGCCGGCAGCGACTTTGCTGCCCTCGATTTCGCCACCCGTGATCGCTACCGCAAGGCGATCGAGGATCTCGCGCGGCACTCCCGGCACACCGAGCTCGAGGTGACGAGCCGGGCCCTGGCGGCGACCCTCGAGACCGCCCCCGAGCCCGAGACGAGCGGGGCTGCCATTGCACGGCGCGAGCACGATCCCGGTTACCATCTGATCGCCGGCGGCCGGCGCCGTTTCGAGACGGCCCTCGGCTACCGCCCCACGCTCGCCGGCCGGCTCGCCCGGCTGAACACGGCCTCGGGCGTCGGCCTCTATCTCGGCAGCGTCGCCCTCGTGGCCGCCCTCGTCCTCCTGCTGCCACTACTGCTCCTGGCCAACGCCGGCATCGCTGCCGGCTGGCTGACGCTCTTGGCATTCCTCGGCCTCCTCCCGGCCGTCGACGTGGCGCTGGCGGTGGTCAATCACGGTGCGATGAACCGCTTCGGTGCCGAGATCCTGCCCGGCCTCGAGCTGGAGGCGGGCATCCCCGACGACCGCCGAACCCTGGTCGCCGTGCCGACCCTGCTGACGAGTCCAGCGGCCATCGCCGAGCAGGTCGAGCGGCTGGAGGTGCATCATCTGGCGAATCCCGACGACAATCTGACGTTTGCCCTCCTGTCCGACTGGACCGATGCCGCGAGCGAGGACGAAGCGGGCGACGCTGCCCTCATGGATGCCGCAGCCCAGGGCATCGCGGCCCTCAACGCCCGCTACGGGCCAAGCGGTGCTGGTGCCCGGTTCCTCCTCCTGCATCGCCGGCGGGTGTGGAGCACGAGTGAAGCCTGCTGGATGGGCTGGGAGCGCAAGCGCGGCAAGCTGCACGAGCTCAACCGGCTGCTCCGCGGTGCCGCCGACACGACCTTCATGCCCACCGAAAGCGCGACTCCGGCCGCCATCCGCTACGTCATCACGCTCGATGCCGACACGCGGCTGCCCCGCGATGCGGTACGGCGACTGGTCGGCAAGATGGCCCACCCGCTCAACCGGCCGCGCTTCGACGAGGCGCTCGGGCGCGTCGTCGAGGGCTATGCCGTCCTGCAACCGAGAGTCACGCCTTCCTTGCCGGTCGGCCGCGAGGGCTCGCTGTTCCAGCGGGTGTTCTCGAGCACCGGCGGCATCGACCCTTATTCGGCAGCGATCTCCGACGTCTACCAGGACCTCTTCGGCGAAGGCTCCTTCGCCGGCAAGGGCATCTACGACATCGACGCCTTCGAGTCGGCATTGGCCGGCCGGGTGCCGGAGAACACGCTGTTGAGCCACGACCTCTTCGAGGGCATCTTCGCTCGCGCGGGTCTCGTCACCGACATCGAGGTCGTCGAGGAGTTCCCTTCTCGCTACGACGTCGCCGCTTCCCGCCAGCATCGCTGGGTGCGCGGCGACTGGCAGCTGTTGCCCTGGCTGCTCGGCCGCAAGGCGGTGGACCGGCCGGCCGATAGCGGCGCGATCCCGTCGATCGGCCGCTGGAAGATGCTCGACAATCTGCGCCGCTCGCTCACTGCACCAGCCAGCGTCCTGGCCCTCGTTGTCGGCTGGACCCTGCCCCTGCCGGCCGCGGCCCTCTGGACCGGCTTCGTGCTGGCGGCGCTCGCCTTGCCGCCCCTCCTGCCGGTCATCGCCGGCTGCCTTCCACATCACTCACGGATGTCGAGCCGTAGCCGGCTTCGGGCTCTCTTCGACGATCTCGGCCTCGCTCTCTCGCAGACTGCCCTTCTCGTCACCTTCCTGGCCTATCAGGCCTGGCTCATGGCCGACGCCATCGGCCGCACACTGTACCGTCTGCTCGTCAGCCGCCGCCGTTTCCTGGAATGGCGCACCGCGGCCCAGGCCAAGATCGGCCCCGACCTCACGCTCGCCGGTTTCTATCGCTCGATGTCGGGCGGGGTCGCGATCGCCGCACTCGCCGCCATTGCCGTCGCCGCGCTCGGCCTTGCCGCTTGGCCCATCGCCCTGCCGGTCGTCGTTCTTTGGCTGCTATCGCCCGCGATTGCACAGTGGGCCAGCGTCTCGCCTCCCGTCGCCGGTCGCCTGCGCATCTCGGCCGCCGACCGGACGGCCTCGAGGCTCATCGCGCGCCGCACCTGGCGCTATTTCGAGACCTTCGTCACCGCCGCCGACAGCCACCTGCCGCCCGACAACTTCCAGGAGGACCCGGCCCCGGTCGT
>SLRI01000157.1 GCA_007131045.1 Rhodospirillales bacterium | reverse complement strand
GGCGCCGTCGCCGGTGAAGTAGAGGCCCTTGAAGGTCGAGAAGTAGGTTTGGATGAAGCGCTCGTGGTCGCCGTAGACGGTGCGCATCTGGCCGGGCCAGCTGTCCTTGATCACCAGGTTGCCTTCGCCGGCGCCTTCGACCGGTTGGCCTTCGTTGTCGACCAGGGCCGGCTGGACGCCGAAGAACGGCTTGGTGGCGCTGCCGGGCTTGAGGTCGACGGCGCCGGGGAGCGGCGTGATGAGGATGCCGCCGGTTTCGGTTTGCCACCAGGTGTCGACGATGGGGCAGCGTTTTTCGCCGACGGTTTCGTAGTACCAGCGCCAGGCTTCGGGGTTGATCGGCTCGCCGACGGAGCCGAGGAGGCGGAGCGACTTGCGCGAGGTGGCCTTGACCGGGTCGTCGCCTTTTTGCATCAGGGCGCGGATGGCCGTGGGTGCCGTGTAGAAGATGGTGACGGCGTGCTTGTCGACGACCTGCCAGAAGCGGGACATGTCGGGGTAGTTGGGCACGCCTTCGAACATCAGGGTGGTGGCGCCGTTGGCGAGCGGGCCGTAGACGATGTAGCTGTGGCCGGTGACCCAGCCGACGTCCGCTGTGCACCAGTAGACGTCGCCTTCCTGGTAGTCGAAGACGTACTGGTGGGTCATCGAGGCGAAGACGAGGTAGCCGCCCGTCGTGTGCAGCACGCCCTTGGGCATGCCGGTGGAGCCCGAGGTGTAGAGGATGAAGAGGGGGTCCTCGGCGTTCATCGGGACGTAGTCGCACTCGTCCGACGCGTCCTTCATCGCCAGCATGCCGTCGACGTCGCGGTCGGGGTTCATCGCCACGTCGAGGCCGGTGTGGCGGAACATCAGGATCTTGACGTCATCGGCGCATTTTTCGAGCGCCTTGTCGGCGTTGGCCTTCAAGGGAACGCTGCGGCCGCCGCGGAGGCCGCCGTCGGATGTGACGACCAGCTTGGACTCGCAGCCGTTGATGCGGTCGGAGAGGCTGTCGGGGGAGAAGCCGCCGAAGACGATGGAGTGGATCGCGCCCAGCCTGGCGCAGGCGAGCATGGTGTAGGCGGCCTCGGGAATCATCGGGAGGTAGATGGTGACCCGGTCGCCCTTCTCGACGCCCATGTCTTTCAGGATGTTGGCGACGCGGCAGACGTTCCGGTGCAGCTCGCGGTAGGTGATCTTCTGGTCGACCTCGGGGTTGTCGCCTTCCCAGATGATCGCGACCTGGTTGGCGCGGGTCTCGAGGTGGCGGTCGACGCAGTTGTAGCAGACGTTGAGCTCGCCGTCCTCGAACCACTTGATCGAGACGTCACCCTCGAAGCTGGTGTTCTTGATCTTCGTCGGCTTCTTCGACCAGCTCAGGCGTTCGGCCTGCTTCGCCCAGAAGGTGTCGGGGCTTTCGACCGATTCCTGGTAGAGCTTTTCGTAAGCCGCTTTGTCGCAATGCGCCGACTTGGCCCACTCGGCGCTGACCGGATAGATCTCCGACATGTATTTCCTCCCTCTACAGGCGGTCCATTGGCTGACTTGCGGCTGATTGTGCCGCCAGCCTCGGTATCGACACGATGCCCCAGAGCGACGCGGGGACATTTTGCCGCAACGCTCAGGGGGCCGGCTGCCGGCGTGGGCGACACTTGTCCGCAGGCTTATCCACATCATCACCCACAGCGCGCACGCTATCCCCACGACTATCAACAAGGTGTGGGTAAGTCACACGGCCGTGCAGCGTCGCTGGCATCGCAGATCAGGTCAGACGGGGTCGAGCGTCAAGGGCAAAGACATGGCTTGCCGGGCGGCCGCGGTTCAATCGATGGTCGCGTCCAGCCAAGCGGTGACGTAGGGCAGGATGCGCTCGACGATGACGGCGACGCCGGCTTCGTTGGGGTGGATGCCGTCCGGCTGCATGAGCGCCTGCTGGCCGATGGCGCCTTCGAGAAAGAAGGGGTAGAGCGGCACGTCGTAGCGGTCGGCGAGCTGCTCGTAGACCGCGGCGAAGGATTGCGTGTAGCGGCGGCCGAGGTTGGGCGGGGCCAGCATGCCGGCGAGCTTGACCGCGACGCCGTCCTCCTGGGCGCGCTCGATGATGCCGGCGAGGTTGGCCTCGAGGTTCTCGACCGGCAAGCCGCGGAGCGCGTCGTTGCCGCCGAGCTCGACCAGGAGGTGGGTCGGCTGCTCGTCGAGCACCCAGTCGATCCGGGCGAGGCCGCCGGCCGAGGTGTCGCCGGAAACGCCGGCGTCGAGGATTTCGCAGGCAATGCCTTCGGCCGCGAGCGCCTGCTCGAGCCTCGCCGGGAAGGCAGCCTCGAGGTCGATGCCGTAGCCGGCGGTGAGCGAATCGCCGAGGACGGCCATACGGCACTCGGCTATGGCTGTGGCCGGCACGAAGGCGAGGAGCAGCGCCAGTGCGGCCGTGAGGTTGAGGAACCGCCGGCGGCTCCCACTTCTGGTATCTGGTTCACTCATCGATGAGAGTTCGCCCTTCATGATTCGATTGCGAGACGTGCATTTGACCTTGGCGAGCAGCGCCGGCCCCGTCGACATTCTCCGCGGCGTCGATCTCGACGTGGCAACCGGCACCAGTCTGAGTGTGGTGGGCCCGTCGGGTTCCGGCAAGTCCAGCCTCTTGGCGATCATCGGCGGCATCGAGCGGCCGACCAGCGGCCGGGTCGAGGTGGCGGGCACCGATCTCGGCACGCTCGGCGAGGACGGCCTCGCGCTCTTTCGCCGGCATCGGGTGGGCGTTCTCTTTCAGGCTTTTCACCTGATTCCGACCATGACCGCGCTCGAGAACGTGGCGCTGCCGCTGGAGCTCGCCGGCAAGCGGGACGCTTTCGCCAGGGCCGAGGCCGGGCTCGCCGAGGTCGGGCTCGAGCAGCGGCTCGAGCACTACCCGAGCCAGCTCTCGGGCGGCGAGCAGCAGCGCGTGGCCTTGGCTCGGGCGCTGGCCAACGAGCCGCAGCTGCTCTTGGCGGACGAGCCGACGGGCAATCTCGACCGCACTACCGGAAGACAGGTGACCCAGCTGATCTTCGAGGCGCGCGAGCGGCACAACGCCACGCTCTTCTTGATCACTCACGACCCGGCGCTTGCCTCGTTGTGCGACGAGACGCGGCGGATGAGCGACGGCCGGCTCGACGATGCGACGATCGAGGAGAGCCGGCTGGTGAGTGCGGCCTCTTGAGCGCATCGGTCAGGATCGCCTGGCGCGATTTGCGCGGCAGTCGGCCGGCGGCGCTCATCATCCTCGCCTGTCTGGCGCTGGGCGTGGCGACCATCACCGGGATCGGCTCGCTGCGCGAGAGCGTGACCGAGACGGTCGCCCGCGACGCCCGGGCCCTGCTCGGCGGTGATCTGATCGTCGAATCGACCAATCGCGAGCTGCCGCCGGAGGAGCTCGCGGCGATCGTGCCCGAGGATGCCCTGGTCAGCCACTCGGTCGTCACCAACGCCATCGCGTTCGCCGACAACGGCCGGCAGGTCGCCACCTCCCTGAAGGCGGTGGACGATTTCTATCCGCTCTACGGCCGGGTGCTGCTCGAGCCGCCGCAGCCACTCGCGGCCGCGCTCGCGGATCATGGTGCCCTGGTCGAGCAGAGCCTGTTGCAGCGGCTTCAGGTCAGGGTGGGTGATACGCTCGAGCTCGGCAGCGGGCAGGTCGAGATCCGCGGCGTGCTGGTCTCCGAGCCCGATCGGCTGGGCGCCTTCGTCGGGCTCGGGCCGCGGCTGATGGTGCATCGCGACACCGTGGACGCGTTCGGCATTCTGGCGCCGGGGGCGCTCGCCCGGCACAGCTACGGCATGGCGCTTGCCGACCCGAGCACGGCGGCGGCCCACGCCCGCATGCTGCGCCGCGATTTCGCCGACGCGCATTGGCGGGCGCAGACCTTCGAAACGGTGCAGCCGCGGATCGCCCGCAATGCCGACCGGCTGGCCAGCTATTTGTCGCTCGCCGGCATCGCCGCCCTGCTGATCGGCGGCCTCGGGGTCGGGATCGTGGTCGATGCGCATCTGCGCTCGCGGCAGCGGACCATCGCGACCTTGCGCTGCATCGGCACCACGCGGCGCGACGTGGCGTTGATCTGCGGGCTGCAGGTTTGCCTGCTCTGTGTGGCCGGCCTGGCGCTGGGTGCGGCACTCGGCACCGCTCTGCCGTTTGCCGTGAACTTCCTTCCAGCAGGCCTTCTGCCGATCGAGCTGGTGGTGGGCGTGCATCCGGGTGCGATCCTCTCGGCCGCCCTCTTCGCGCTGGCGACCGCTGCCCTCTTCACCACCTTGCCGTTGTTGCAGGCGACGGCAATCACGCCGGCGGCGCTGTTTCGCGACGATGTCGCCGGGTCCGTCGCGGACGCTGCCGGCCGGCACCGCCCGGCGCCGCGGCGCTGGCCTTGGCTGGTGGCCGTGGCCCTTTTCCTGGCGGCGACGGCTCTCCTTGCCGTGCCGGATCCGTTCGTTGCAGGCGTCTTTCTCGGGATCGTCGCGGTCGCTTCCGTGCTCGTGCAGGGCATGGCCCGGCTCGGCCTGCGCGGCGTGCGGCTTCTGGCGCGGCACAGCTCCGGCCTGGTGCGCCTGGCGGCCAGCCAGCTCGGCCGCGGCGAGCGGGCCGCGACAGCCTCGGTGGTGGCGCTCGCCGCCGGCACGGCGGTGCTGACCACCGTCCTTTTGGTCGAGCACAGCATCTCGCGCGAGCTGGTGCAGAACCGCCCGGCCGCCGCCCCGTCCTCGATCTTCATCGACATCCAGCCGGGCCAGCGCGAGACCTTCACGTCGATCGTGGAATCGTTCGCGGGGGCCCGGATTCTGCAGATGGAGCCGGTGCTGCGGGCCCGGGTCGTGCGGATCGCGGGCGTGCCCGTCGATGCGGTGGAGATCGCCGAGAACGTGCGCTGGACCGTGCGCCGCGATCGCGGGCTCTCCTACCGGTCATCGCCGCCACCGGCGGAGCTGATCGCGGCCGGCGAGTGGTGGCCGATCGACTACGACGGGCCGCCTCTGGTCTCGGTCGAGCGGGAGGTCGCCGAAGGCTACGGCGTCGACATCGGCGACACGCTGACCTTCAACGTCATGGGCCGGCTGGTCGAGGCCGAGATCGCCAATCTCAGGACCGATATCGACTGGTCGGAGGGGCGGGTGGATTTCGTCTTCGTCTTGAGCCCGGGCGTCATCGATCGGGCACCGCACACGCTGATCGCCACGGTCGACAGCGGGCCTGCCGATCAGACGGCGATGATCGATCGGATGGCGGGCGAATTGCCCAACGTGACCCCGTTCGCGATCGCCGACATGATCGCGCGGGTGGAGGCGATCCTCGGGCAGATCGGCCTCGCCGTCCGCTTCATGGCCGGGGTGACGCTGGTCACCGGGCTCGCGGTTCTGGTCAGTGCCTTGGCGGCGGCGCGCCGCGAGCAGCTGCGGCAGAGCGTGTTGTTCAAGGTGGTGGGTGCCGAGCGGCAGCAGATCGGCCGGATCTTTCTCGCCCAGTATCTGATGATCGGCACGGTGGCGGCAATTCTCGGCGCGCTGCTCGGCCTCGCCGCGAGCTGGGTCGTGGTCCGGTTCGGGCTGGGGATGGGCTGGAGCCCGGCGCCGCTGCTCGCCTCGACGGTGCCGGTGGTGGCGGTCCTGGCGACGCTGGTGATCGGGGCGCTCGGGCTGCAGCGTGTTCTGGGCGTACCCGCGGCCAGCATCCTCCGAACGCCGTAAACCTTTACTAAACAGTTCTTCAGAAACGGTCTCTGCCGGTCGATGAAACTTCGGTCATAATCACGCGTGCGTATTTCCGCGCTGCGGAAACGACCGCGGCTCGGCTTGATCGAGAGGGCCTTTCTGCCATATACGGGATCGCAGGATTTGCGGCTTGCTCGCTTGCACAATAACGAGGTGACTGACGATGGAACCACGGATGGATCAGCGACTGGCGCATGGCCGGGTCGGTACGCAGGACATCGACGTCGGCCTGCGCAGCCACATGCTGTCGGTGTACAACTATATGGGGCTGGCGCTGGCGCTGACGGGCCTCACTGCCTTCGTGACCGCCAACACGCCCGCCATGGTGCAGCTGATCTTCGGCACGCCGTTGCAATGGGTGGTGATGCTGGCCCCCTTGGGCTTCGTGTTCTTCTTGGCCGCCAAGGTTCGCAACATGAGCCTGAGTGCCACGCAGGTCACGTTCTGGGCGTTCGCGGTCGCGATGGGCCTGTCGTTGTCCAGCATCTTTCTGGTCTTCACCGGCGCCAGCATCGCCCGGGTGTTCTTCATCACTGCCGGCACGTTCGGGGCGATGAGCCTTTACGGCTACACGACAAACCGTGATCTCTCGAAGTTCGGCTCGTTCCTGTTCATGGGCCTGATCGGCGTGATCTTGGCGATGATCGTCAACATCTTCCTCGCCAGCACGGCCCTGCAGTTCGCGATCAGCGTGATCGGCGTGCTGGTCTTCACCGGCCTCACCGCCTACGACTCGCAGCGGATCAAGGAGGAGTACAACGAGCTCGCCGACCACGAATCGATGGGCAAGTTGGCGGTGATGGGCGCGCTCAGCCTCTACCTCAACTTCATCAATCTCTTCGTGATGCTGATGCATCTCTTCGGCAATCGCGAGTGAGCTACGGCGCTCGCTGACGCAACGGCCCGCTTCGGCGGGCCGTTTTGCTTTCCGGGGCCGTGTCGCGTGCGGGCGTTGGTCAGCGGGCGTTGGTCAGGCGTAGGCGTTCGGATCGCCGGCAACCGCCGCGATCAGTCGCCCATCGGCCAGGAGCTCGCGCGGCGAGCCCGCCGCGACCAGCCGGCCCGCGGCCAGGACGTAGCCGTGGTCGGCGATCTCCAGGACCGACTCGGCCCAGCGATCGGCGACCAGCAGCGTGTAGCCGTCGAGGGCGAGGCTCTGCAGCAGCGCCTGCGCCCGCTCGACGCCCAGCACCGGCATGAGGTTGTCGATCAGCAGCACCCGCGGCAGACCGAGCAGGGCGCGGCCGAGATCGACCAGCCGCAGCAGCTCGGGCTCGAGGCCGGCGACCGGCTCGTCGAGCCGGGCTTCGAGCTCCGGCAGATAGTTGAGCAGCCGGTCCAATGCTGGACCCTCGAGGCGGACCGAGGTGGCGGCGAGCTCGAGATGCTCGCGGACGGCGAGCCCCGGGAAGATCGGCGGTATCTGGAAGGCGCAACGCAGGCCGAGCTGCTGGCGCGCCAGGGTGCCGCGTGGCATCAGGTCCTGGCCGGCGAGGCGAATGGTTCCGTCGCGGGCCGGCCGCAGGCCGAGGAGCAGATCGAAGAGCACGGTCTTGCCGGCCGCCGCACCGCCGAGCAGTGCTACGGTCTGCCCATCCTCGACCTCGAGCGAGACGTTACGGACCAACCAGTCGCCGTCGGCGACGGCCTCGATGGCGCGCACCTCGAGCAGCACCGGCATCAGAGCTCGGAGCCGGTGAGCAGGCGGAAGACCCTGGGCGAGGCGCCGATCGCCGCCGGCGTCGCGCTAGCGGCCAGGCGATTGTCGTCGAGGACGAGACAGCGGTCGGCGAGCCGGCCCAGGGTGGCGAGGTCGTCCTCGAGCACGACCAGGCTCAACGCCGCCTTGCGCAGCCGGCCGAGCAGCTCGGCGATGCGCGTGCAGTCGGCCGGCGCGAGCCCGGCGAACGGGTGCTCGAGGAGCAAGAGCCGCGGCCGTTGGGCGAGGCAGCGGGCGAGTTCGGCCAGCCGTGCTTCGAGGCCGCCGAGCTGTGCGACCGGCCGCTCGGCGAGGCCGGTAATGTCGAGAAAGTCGAGAATGGCGGCAATGTCCTCGGCGTCGGCGCGGGTCGGCGCGGTGCCGACATCGAAAAGCAGCCGGGTCGCCTTGCGGGCGGTCACGAGCCGTGCCCCGAGCAGCATCTCGCGCACCGTGCCGGTCGTCACGAGGCGTTGCCGGCGCATCGCGAGGATGCCGAGCCGGACTCGTTCCGGCGGGCCTGCGCCGTCGATGCGCAGGCCGCCGAAGCGTAGCGTGCCCCGGCTGGGCAAGGCGTGGCCGGTGACCAGGTCGCGCAACGCCCGGCAACCGGCCGGCCCGCCTTCGCCGCTCTGGTCGAGCCCGATGACGCCGGTGATCGCGGCGGTATCAAAGCCGCAGGTCAGCCGATCGACGAGCCGCCTGCCGTGCCGCTCGAGGCTGACGTCGACCAGTTCGAGAAGGGGTCGGAGCGGCTGGTCGAGGACGAGGTCGCTCATTGCTCCGCCCATTATTGCTCGGCCAGGCGGGGCTGGGCGAGGCTGCCGTCGAGGTGCCGGCCGGGCGGCTGCCAAGCGGCCGAGCCGTCGGCGCGGACGATCAGCTGCAGCACCAGGGCGGCGAGTGCTGCGGCCAAAGTGAGGTCGACGAAGTGCGGGGCGAGGACGACGGTGAGCTTGGGCAGTAGCGCCAGCGGCAAGGCGGCGAGCAGCGCCGCTCCGAGCCGGTTGCCGCCGAGCCGGCCGATGGCGAAGAGGGCCAGCGACAGCGCCACCCACTCGCCCGGCTCGCTGCCGACGATCGGCGCGGGGCCTAGTGCCAGGATGCCGCCGGCGAGCGCCGCCGTACCGGCCGCGAGGATCAGGGCCGTGGCCCGAAAGGCGCCCTGCTCCAGCCCGAGACCGTCCACCGGCAGCCGGGCGTGAACGGCCGCCTCGTGCAACCGCGCCGCCGCACTCCGCGCGAAGCGGCGGGCGGCGAGGAGGAGGACGAGGGCGGCGAGGACCGGCAGCAGCAGGAATTGGTCGATGGCGGGCCAGGCGAGCGTCGCTCCAGGGTCGATCGTGAGTGCCGGCAGGCTGGCGAGGCCGAGCAGGAGGGCGAGCAGCAGCGCCGCGGCAGCATTGCCGGAGACGCTGCGGATCAACAGCCAGGCGAGGCCGCCCAGCGCCAGGCCGGCGAGCGGCGCCACGGCGAGGGCTGCCGCGGTCGGCCAGAGCAGGCCCGAGGTCAATACCGGCACGATGCCAGCGCCGGCGGCGGCGAACCCGCCGAGGCAGACGACCGGCAATCGGGCGATGCCGATGGCCAGCAGCGCTGCCACGGTCGCCAGGAGGAGGGCCAGGACATAGAGGGCGAAGACCGGGGCCGCCGGGTGACCGAGCCCGGCCAGGGCCGCCGGCAGGAGCAGGAACGGGGCGAGTGCCGTCAACACCGGGGCCATCTGCATCGACCGCCGTTGCGCTCAGAAGATGCCGGGGCGCTGGACGTGCCCCTCTGCGACACGGGGGGCGGCGACACGGGTGGCAGCGAGGCGGGTGGCGACGAGGGCTGCAGCGGCGATCGCCAGGACGTGGCCGGGTGGCCCGAGCAGCAGCTCGAGCGCGCCGACGACGGCGCCGGCGAGCCAGCCGACGAGCGCGCTGACGGTCGCACTGCCGCGGGGCCGCGCCGGTCGGCCGAGGACCAGAAGCGCGAGGCAGGCGAGCGGCAGCCAGTCGGTGGTCGCGGGCGGCGGTGCCAGCTGCCCGGCGAGCGCCGCCAACCCGAGGCCGAGCAGCATCGGCAGCCCGAGGCCGAGCGGCACGCCGATCGCCACCAGGCCCGCGGCATTGGCGCCCATCGCCCGCCAGACACGGCCGAGCCGGTGGGTTTCGTGGAGGAGGAGGGTGAGGAACAAGAGGACGAGGGCGCCGAGCCAGCTCGTGGTGTGCAGCCAGCCGGGATGGCTCGACCAGGCCGCCGCAGCGAGGCCGGGAGCCAGTGCGGCCGTGACGGCGTTGGCGGCCAGTGCCATACCGATCGCAGCCGCGATGGCGGCCCCGATCAGGGTGGCGGGCTCGAGCGTCAGCCGGCGCGTGGCCGCCCAGCCGGCGGCTGAAGCGTGGAGCAGCCGGGCCGCCTCGAGGACCAGTGCGAAGACCAGGGCCAGGGTGAAAACGTGGGACATCGAAGAGACGGACGCATCATGGGTTGGAGGGCGGCGACGACGACGAGCAGTCGCAAGAGCTCGGTTCGGGCAGAGATGGCGCTAACCAGCCGTCGGCGGCTCACCGGCCTCGCCTTGCTGCTCGGCACCAGCGTGCTCGCCATGGGCTGCGCCGCCGCTACGGCCATACCGGGTCAGTCGCCGTCTGTCACGATCTCACGCCTCACAGATGAACCGGTCGGGCTGCGCACCGCACCGGAAGTGGAGCTTCTGGCCGCCTACGAGCTCGCCAGCCCTGATCGGCGCTTCGGCGGCTTCTCGGCGATCGAGACCGATGGTCGCACGCTCTGGCTGCTCAGCGACCGGGCGACGTTGTGGCGGGCGGCCTTCCGGCTCGACCGTGTCACCGGTGCGCTGGCGCTCGAGGACTGGCGGGTGGGCGAGCTGTTGCCCGACGAGGCGGACCGCCGCGCCCTCGACAGCGAGGCCTTGGCACTGGCCCCGGACGGGACGCTTTACGCCGCCTTCGAGCACGACGATTCGGTGCGCCGGCTGCGGCTCGAGGCTTCGGGCGACTGGTCGACCGAGCGGCTGCACGAGGGCCGCCTGATCGAAGGCGCGCCACGCAACCAGGGCCTCGAGGCCCTGGCCCGGCTACCCGACGGCACGCTCGTGGCGATCTCCGAAGGTGCCAGGCTCACCCGGGACGTGGCCGCGGGCGCGCTGCTCGAGACGGTCGAACCGGCGGAGGCCAGCGTCAGGCCCTTCGGCTACGCCGTGGCCCCCGGATTCAGCCCGGTCGGTGCTGCCGTGGCCAAAGACCGGCTCTACGTCCTCGAGCGCAGCATCGGGCTGCTGACCGGCTGGCAGAGCCGGCTGACGCGGACTCCTGTGCCGCCGGGCGACGACTGGGGCACCCTGGTCGGTGAGGAGCTGATCCGCATCAATGCCGGCCCGCTGGCCGAGAACCACGAGGGCGTGGCGATCCTCGACGACGCGGACGGGCCGGCCACCATCCTGTTGATCTCGGACGACAACCAGTCGGCCCTCCAGCGCACGCTGCTGCTGGTCTTCGCCTATGCCGGCTGACGCTTGGTGCCCCCATTGCCGGCGCCCGTGTCGGCTGCACCCATCAACAGCCGGAACGGCAGCAGCATGGCCAGCGCCACGGCGAACTTGACGCCCAGATCGCCGATCGCCCAGCCGACCCAGGGCAGCCCGGTCATCGCGAAGGCGAGGGTGAAGAAGAGCGCGGTGTCGACCGTCGAGCCGATGCCCGAGGAGATCAGCGGCGCCCGCCACCAGGTGCCTTGCCGCAGCCGGTTGAAGACGAAGACGTCGAGCAGCTGGGCCGCGAGAAAGGCGGTGCCCGAGGCGAGCGCGATCCGTGGCGTCGCCAGCACGGCCGAGCAGAGCACGGCGAGCGCGAAGCCGACATAGACGACGCGCCGGGCAGCCGCGGGCCCGAGCCGGCGATTGGCCAGATCGGTCACGAGAAAGGCCACGGGGTAGGTGAAGGCACCCCAGGTGAGCCAGTCGTTGACCGGGTACTGGACGAGGATGTTGGAGGCGACGACGATCACCGTCATCGCCAGGACGGCCGTCAGGACAGCGCCTGTCGGCAGTCCCTCTCGAGCCGCGCTCAAGCGGTCGCCCGGGCCGCCTCGAGCTGGCGTCGGACGCGTACCAGCTCGCTCGGCAGGGTCGCCTCGGTGCTGCTCAGGAGATAGCCGTCGAGCCCGCCGCGCTTCTCGATGGTGCGCAGCGTGTTCGTCGCGATCCGCAGCCGGACGCTGCGGCCGAGCGTCTCGCTGTAGAGCCGCCGGCTCTGGATGTTCGGCAAAAAGCGCCGCCGCGTCTTGTTGTTGGCGTGGCTGACATTGTTGCCGACCTGCACGCCCTTGCCCGTCAGACTGCAACGTCTGGCCATGACCGGTCCTCACATTTCGGGAGGTGAACAAAAAAAGAGCGCCCGAGCCCGGCCGCTTCGCGTGTTTCAGATAGACTCGACGGCCGAGTCTCGTCAAGCGCCGTGTGGCGGCGGGGCAAAAACAGCCGGCGCGTTAACGGAATCTTCAGCCGGGCCGGGCATGATCGGAGGCGGGCGATCACCGAAAGACGAGGCACGGCCGAGATGGCGAGACTTCTAGTTGTGAGCGAACGAGGGTAGCCGAGAGCGAATGAGGGGCGAAAGATGAGGTTTGCCGTGCGCGCGGGGCTCGTGCTGCTGCTCCTGATCGCCGCGGCGGCACCGGCCGTGGCGGGGATCGGGGTGCCGCAGATCCTGGCGGCCCTCGAGCGCGATATCGCGGCTACCCGGGTCCACGCGGTGGTCCTGCGCGAGCGCCTGGCGGCCGATGCCGAGCCCGACGCCGGGGCGGCGGTCGCCGGGATCGCCGATGGCGGGGCGGGGTCGTCGTTCACCGCCCTCAGGCTCGCCGCCCGAACGGTCGACCGGCGACTCGAACGGTTGCGGCTGGCGACCGCCGACGCGCTGGCCCCGGACCGGGTCGAGGTGCTGCTGGCCCTGCGCGCGTCGCTGGCCGAGCTGCTCTGGACGATCGAGAGCATGCGGACGGAACCGGCGCCTGACGCGGAGAGCCGATTACGGCGCGAGCGCCAGCTCGCCCGGCTCGACGAGAGCTTGGGCGAACTCGACCGGGCCGCGACGACCATGGTGCGCTTCGACTGGACCGAACCATAGGCCCGGGCTTTCGAGCCTGCGACGTTCGGCCGGGCCTGCGGCCTTCGAGCAGGCGCTCGGGATGTCGATCGGCTCGTCTGGGCTTCCGGCGAGTCCGCCGGAAATCGGGCGGCTCCTCTGGTCTTCGGACGGATGGGACCTCGCTGCTGCGACATCGGTGGCTTGGTGGTCCGCTGCGGTATCTGTTAGACCCGGAGGCGGCGTGCCGCGGACATTGCCGCCAGCGCCACTTTACGCGCCACAACGAGTGAAGTGCCGATGTCGCCGACAGACGAACGCCCTTCGGCCGCCGCGACCGATGCGCCGGATGCGCGAGCCCGAGACGCCGGCGAGGCCGCGGATGCCACAGCCGACGGCAACGGCCGGGGCGAAGGTGCGGCCGGCTCCAATGACGGCGAGCGGCGCGACTGGGCGGCCATGGCGATCGACGACGTCATGGCCGAGCTCGAGACCTCGAAGCAGGGGCTCGATGGCGAGGAGGCGGCGCGCCGGCTCGAGCAGTACGGGCGCAATCGGCTGGCCGAGACGGTCAAGCGCGGGCCGCTCAAGCGTTTTCTGGCGCAGTTCGACAATCTCCTGATCTACGTGCTGCTGGGGGCCGCCGCTCTCGCGGTGGTCATCGGCCACGCCATCGACGCGCTGGTCATTCTCGCCGTCGTCATGGTCAACACCGCGATCGGCTTCTTCCAGGAGGGCAAGGCCGAGGACGCGCTAGAGGCCATACGCGGGATGATCGATCCCGAGGCCACGGTGCGCCGGGGTGGCGAGAAATCCAAGGTGGCAGCCGACGAGGTGGTGCCGGGCGATCTCGTGCTGATCGAATCCGGCGACCGGGTGCCGGCCGATCTCCGCTTGATCCGGGCCAAGAACCTGAAGCTCGACGAGGCCGCACTGACCGGCGAATCGGTGCCGGTGGACAAGCAGATCGAGG
>SLRI01000389.1 GCA_007131045.1 Rhodospirillales bacterium | reverse complement strand
TGGCGCTGCGCTACGCCCTGGTTTTCCTGGCGCTGGCCTTCTTCCTCTTTCCGATCTACTGGCTGGTGATGATCTCGTTCAAGACCCCGGACGAGATCTTCAGTTCGCCGCCGGTCTGGTGGCCGGATCGCATCCAGTTCTCGAACTACGCTGTGCTGTTCCGCGACGGCGATGTCCGCGCCATCCAGAACAGCCTGATCGTCGCCGGCACCAGCACGGTGATCGCCATGACGCTGGGCACCATGTGCGCCTACTCCATGGCGCGGTTCCGGACCGGCGGGGACAACTTCGCCATCTGGATCATCTCCAACCGCATGATCCCGCCCATCGTCATCGTCTTTCCCATCTTCCTCCTCTACGTCCGCCTCGGCTGGGTCGACACCCGTTTCGGCCTCATCCTCCTCTACACCGCCTTCAACCTGCCCTACGTCATCTGGATGATGCGCGGCTACATCCAGGACGTGCCGGTCGAGCTGGAGGAATCCGCCCTGGTCGACGGCTGCTCGCGTTGGCAGACCTTCTGGCTGATCGTTCTCCCGGTCGTCTCGGGCGGCCTCTTCGCCACCGCCGTCTTCACCTTCGTCTTCGCCTGGAACGACTTCATCTTCGCCCTCGTCCTCACCCGCAACGAAGCCATCACCTTCCCCGTCCAGGTCACCCACTACTTCGGCGGCCAATCCAACTTCTGGGCCAAGATCGCCGCCATGAGCACGCTCGGCACCATCCCCATCTTCATCGCCGTCGCCATGCTGCAAAAATTCCTCGTCCGCGGCGTCTCTATGGGTGCGGTGAAAGGATAGGGACAAAAAGTTAAAAAAGAGTGTGGGGGAAATGATTTCCCCCACACCCCCTCGAAACTCAAAAAAACAAATGGGGCACGGGGAAGATCATCTTCCCCGCATCTTCTCTTTCAATAGACTGCCCGACCGCCCGAGAGGTCGAAGACCGCACCGGTGCTGAAGCTGCAAGCACTCGAGCAGAGCCAGAGCACCAGGGCCGCGACCTCCTCTGGCTCGCCGAGACGGCCCATCGGGCTTTTGGCGATCATCGTCTGGACGTGCTCGGGCGTCATCTGGTCGAGGAGGGTCGTGCGGACCGCGGCCGGGGCTACGGCGTTGACCAGGACGCCCGTGCCGGCCAGCTCCTTGCCCAGCGACTTGGTCAGTGCCAGGACACCGGCCTTGGCGGCGCTGTAGGCCGCGGCGTTGGGCGTGCCCTCCTTGCCGGCGAGCGAGGCCACGTTCACCACTCTGCCCCAGCCATTGGCGACCAGCGCCGGCACGACCGCCCGACAGGCGAGGAAGGTGCCGGTGAGGTTGACCTCGACCAGTCGCCGCCACTCCGCCTCAGGGTAGTCGAGGGTGGGGGCGGTGAGCCCGGCATAGCCGGCATTGTTGACCAGAATGTCGATGCGGCCATGCCGCTCCAGGAGTGCTGCCGCGGCCCGTTCGAGCCCGGCCTGGTCTGTGATGTCGACGGCGGTGACCGACGCGTCGCCGGAGGGATCCGGGGTATTGTCCCAGACCGCGACCTCGACCCCCACCGCGCGCAGGGTGGCCGCGATCGCTGCCCCGATCCCCCGCGCGCCGCCGGTGACCACGGCAACGCGCCCGCCGAGGTCGAGCTGGTTCGCCGATGTCGTCGTCATGCTCATGGTCGCCCTTCAGCTGCCGGTCAAAGCGGTTGGCTCTGGGGCTTGACCAGCATGGCCGGGATGTGGACGTGGGCGGGTTGCTCGAGCATGAAGACGACGCAGCGGGCGATGTCCTCGGGCGTCAGCGGCTCGGTGATGCCCTGCTGGCCGCGGGGGTGGGCGTCGGCCGTCAGATGGTCGAAAATCTCGGTGCTGGTGAGGCCGGGCTGGATGTTGGAAATGCGCACATTGGTTTCGGCCAGCTCCAGGCGCAGCGATTGCGCCATGGCCTCGATGGCGTGCTTGGTTCCCGCATAGGCGCCGATGGTCGGGCGCACCTTCGTCCCGGCGATGCTCGAGGTGTTGACCAGATGGCCGCTGTTCTGCGCCTTGAAATGCCGAAGCACCGTGTAGGCCACGCGAAACGCCGCCTCCACATTGACCCGAACCATCAGGGCCATCCGCCCGAGGTCGATCTCGTCGATGGTCCCGAATTCGAGGAGCCCGGCATTGTTGCAAGCGACATCGAGCCGCCCGAAGGCACTCAGCGCTTCGTCCACCAGACGCTGCGGCAGGCCCGGATCGGTAATATCGCCGGCCAGGGTCCGCGCCGCGCCGAGTTCGCCTGCAAGAGTCTGCAGCCGATCCTCACGCCGCCCGGTGAGCACGAGCCGCATCCCCCGCCGATCGAACGCCCGCGCCAGCGCCGTTCCGATCCCCGAAGTAGCACCGGTAATAATCGCGACCCGACCCTCGAGTTCAATCATGTACTTCCTCCCCTAGTCGTTACGTGACGCCCAACCCCAAAAGTCCGGTGGGGTCGAAGGGGAGGCGCTGCCTCCCCTTCCTTCTTACGTCTTGGCTATCCTACCGTTTCAACGTCTTCAACGCACTCAACGGCCCATGCGGATGCTTCTCGTGCGGATAAACCGGATGATGGTGCCCATGGTCATGCCCGTGCCCATGGTCATGCCCGTGGTCATGTTCGTGGCTGTGCGAGAGGCGGCAGGCGCCGGTGCAGAAGGTGTCGCAGAGCGTGCAGTCCTCGACCGACGAGCCCGGGGCCGAAGCACCCTTGCCTTCGACGTGGTGGTGGTGGCTTACCTGCGCCGCGCCGACCTCGTGCTCGAAGCCGAGGACCTGCGCCCGATACTTGCAGAGACTGCAGTTCATCAGGTTCGCGCCCTCGAGGATTTCGCGGACGCGGTCGGCGAAGGTCTCGATCACCAGGGCGTGGTCGTTCAGATAAGCGGCCTCGACGAACCGGATCGCCGGGTGGCGGGCGGCTACCTCTCGGGTGAAGCCGTAGATGCGGTCGATCAGGATGCCGGTGAAGAGGAAGTAGGGAAACACGACCACGCGCTCGTAGCCGAGCTTCGCCACGTGCTCGAGGCAGGGCTCGACCAGGGGAAAGGTGACGCCCGAATAGCCGGTTTCGCACCAGCCGAAGCCCATGCCTTCCCAGAGCATCCGGGCGATCTTGGCGACATTGGAATTGGCGTCCGGATCCGAGGCACCGCGACCGATGACGACGAGGCAGGTCTTCTCGTTGGGCAGCGGCCCGTACTCGGCATCGGCGCGATCGAGGGCCTGTTGAATGCGCTCACCGGCGGCCCTGATCATCTTGGCGTCCACCGCAAGCTCGCGGCCGTAATCGATGCGGATATCGTGCCTGGCCTGGTAGGTGTTGAGGACGGACGGGATGTCGTTCTTGGCGTGGCCTGCGGCGAACAACATACCCGGGACCGCGAGAATGCGGGTGCAACCCTGCTCGCGAAGCTTGTCGAGGCTGTCCCGGATCACCGGGTTGGCGAATTCCAGGTAGCCATATTCCACGGGCCAGTGCGGGAAATGGGCCCGAAGGCGTTCGGCTGCCCTGGCGAACTCGCCGACCGCCGCCGTCGATCGCGAACCGTGGCCGCAGACCATGACCCCGATACGCTCGCTCATGTGGTGCTCCGATTTCA
>SLRI01000185.1 GCA_007131045.1 Rhodospirillales bacterium | reverse complement strand
GGGTTCCGGGGCGTCGTGTGCCCGAGGAGCATCGAGGGAGAGCCAGGATGACCAAGCGAGTTGCCTTTCTCGGCACCGGCATCATGGGGGCACCCATGGCGGCCAACCTGATCGACGCGGGCTTCACCGTCGCGGTCTGGAACCGCACGGCGGCCAAGACCGAGCCCCTGGCCGCCAAGGGGGCCAGGGTCGCGGCCGACCCCGCCGTTTGCGTCGAGGAGGCCGACTACATCCTCTCGATCCTCGACAACGGCCCGGTGGTGCGCGCGGTCTTCTTCGAGAGCGGCGCGCACGAACGGATGATGCCGGGCAGCATCTTCATCGACATGGCCTCGATCCCGCCCGGCATGGCGAGAGAGCATGCAGCCAGGCTGGCCGAGCGCGACGTCTTCCACCTCGACGCCCCGGTCTCGGGCGGCAGCAAGGGTGCGGCCGAGGGCTCGCTGGCGATCATGGCGGGCGGCGTGCGGCCGGCATTCGATCGGGCGACCGCCGACGGCGTCTGGCAGCCGATGGGCCGGGCGAGCTGGATGGGCGAGGCCGGCAGCGGGCAGATCGCCAAGCTCGCCAACCAGATCATGGTCGCCTGCAACATCGCGAGCGTCGCTCAGGGCCTGCTGTTCGCCAAGTTGGGCGGGGCCGAGCCCGCGCAGATCCCACCGGCGCTGGCCGGCGGCCATGCCGACAGCCGTGTCCTGCAGGAGCACGGGCTCAGGATGATCGCCCGCGACTTCCGTCCGGGTGCTCCGATCCGCAATTTCGTCAAGGACCTGGACACGGTGCTGGCGACGGCGGGCGAGATCGGGCTGCCGCAGCTGCCGGTGGTCCAGCAGGTCCGCGACATCTTCAAGGCGCTCGCGGATCAGGGCCTCGAGCGCTTCGATCACAGCGCCTTCCTCCTCCACCTCGAGCAGCTCAATGCACCGGCAAGGCTGGGCGACGGCCCCGACACGCCCCCCGACTGACGATTTTTGGGAGAGACATCATGAACATCGCTTTTATCGGCCTCGGCATCATGGGAGCCCCGATGGCCGGACATCTGATCGCTGCCGGCCACGACCTGTTCACCGTCCAGCACCGCAGCCCGACGCCCAAGGAGCTCGTCGATGCCGGGATCACCGTCTCCGACAGCATCGCGGACGCGGCGAATCGGGCCGAGGTGGTGATCGTCATGGTTCCGGACACGCCGGACGTCGAGCGGGTGCTGTTCGGCGAGGAGGGCGTGGCGGCGGGGTTGCAGAAGGGCTCGACGGTGGTCGACATGAGCTCGATCTCGCCCACGGCGACCAAGGGTTTCGCCAAGCGCATCAACGAGCTGGGTTGTGACTATGTCGACGCGCCCGTCTCCGGCGGCGAGGTGGGGGCGAAGAACGCCGCACTCACCATCATGTGCGGCGGGCCGAAGGCCGCGTTCGAGCGCGTCCTGCCGCTGTTTCAGACGATGGGCAAGAACATCACGCTGGTCGGCGAGGCCAATGGCGACGGGCAGACCTGCAAGGTCGCCAACCAGATCATCGTGGCGCTCAACATCGAGGCGGTGGGCGAGGCGCTGGTCTTCGCAGCCAAGGCCGGTGCCGATCCCGCCAAGGTCAGGGAGGCGCTGATGGGCGGCTTTGCGGCCTCGAAGATCCTCGAGGTGCACGGCCTTCGGATGATCGAGCGGACGTTCGAGCCCGGCTTTCGGATCGAATTGCACCAGAAGGACCTCAACCTCGCGCTGCAGTCGGCCCGCGAGATGGGCGTGGCCCTGCCCAATACCGCGACGGCACAGGAGCTCTTCAACACCTGCCGAGCGCTGGGCGGGGCCGGCTGGGATCATTCCGGGATGGTCAAGGCGCTGGAGCACATGGCGGCCTCGAAGGTCGCCAACGACAATTGAGACTTTGAGGAGAACATCATGGCGAAGCGACCGACCGTCCTGGTCACCCGCAAGCTGCCCGCGGCCGTCGAGGCCAGGCTCGAGCGCGACTACGACGCCAGGCTCAACCCGGACGACAGCGAGCTCGACACCGAGGCCCTGCTCCGCGCCGCCGAGGGGGCCGATGCGATCATGCCCTGCCACAGCGAGGGCTTTCCGGCCGAGGTGATCGCCCGGCTGCCGGAAGGGGTGAAGATCATCGCCAACTTCTCGGTCGGCACCGACCACGTCGACCTCGCGGCCGCCAAGAAGCGCGGGGTGGTCGTGACCAACACGCCCGAGGTGCTCAACGACGCCACGGCCGAGGTCACCATGCTGTTGATGCTGGGGGCGGCCAGGCGGGCGAGCGAGGGCGAGCGGCTGGTCCGGGCCGGCGGCTGGAAGACCTGGAGCCCGGCCTTCATGGTCGGCACGCAGGTGACCGGCAAGACGGTCGGCATCGTCGGCATGGGCCGGGTCGGCAAGGTGGTGGCCGAGCGCTGCCGGGGCTTCGAGATGAAGGTCCACTATCACGACCAGCGGCGGCTGCCGGCCGAGATCGAGAAGGGGGCGGTGTTCCACGAAACGCTCGAGAGCCTCTTGGCGGTCGCCGACTTCGTGACCATGCACTGCCCGAACACGCCGGAGACCCGCGGCCTGATCAACAAGGACACGATCGCCGCGATGAAGGACGGGGTGATCTTCGTCAACGCGGCCCGAGGCACCATCGTGGTCGAGGACGACCTGATCGCCGCGCTCAAATCGCGGAAGATCAAGGCCGCCGGGCTCGACGTCTTCCAGAACGAGCCCTTCATCGACGAGCGCTGGGCCGACATCGAGAATGTCTTCCTGCTGCCGCATGTCGGCAGTGCGACGGCCGAGACCCGGGATGCGATGGGCTTCAGGGCACTGGATAATCTCGATGCCTATTTCGCCGGCCGAGAGCCCGGCGACCGGGTCGCCTGAGCCGTTTCGCCCCTGAGATGTTTGGAGGCACCATGCACACCAACAGCCGGCACTTCCTGCAGATCCCCGGGCCGACCAATGTGCCGGATCGGGTGCTCCGGGCCATCGATCGCCCGACCATCGACCATCGCGGCCCGGCCTTCCAGCGTCTGGCGACGGACGTGCTCAACGGTCTGAAGCGCGTCTTCGAGACGGCGGGGCCGGTGATCGTCTACCCGTCGAGCGGCACGGGCGCCTGGGAGGCCGCACTGGTCAACACGCTCTCCCCCGGCGACCGGGTGCTGGCCGTCGAAACCGGGCATTTCGCCGTCCTCTGGAAGGGGATCGCCGAGCGGCTCGGGCTCGAAGTCGAGTGGGTGCCCGGCGACTGGCGGCACGGGGTCGATCCGGCGGTGGTCGAGGAGCGGCTGAGGGCGGATACCGGCCACGGCATCCGGGCCGTGATGGTCGTCCACAACGAGACCTCGACCGGGGTGGCGAGCCGGATCGGCGCCATTCGCGAGGCCATCGACCGCGCCGGGCATCCAGCACTCTATCTGGTCGACACCATCTCGTCCTTGGGCTCGATCGACTACCGCCACGACGAGTGGCGGGTCGACGTGACGGTCGGCGGCTCGCAGAAAGGCCTGATGCTGCCGCCGGGCCTGGCCTTCAACGCGGTCTCGAAGAAGGCGCTCGAAGCCCAGGGGCGGGCCACCTTGCCGCGCGCCTATTGGGACTGGGGGCCGATGCTGGAGGCCAAT
>SLRI01000411.1 GCA_007131045.1 Rhodospirillales bacterium | reverse complement strand
TCGACCCCGAGGCCAACATCATCTTCGGCTCGACCTACGACGAATCGATCCAGGGCGGCCTGCGCGTCTCGGTGGTGGCGACCGGCATCGAGACCCAGGCCGAGCGCTCGCGCCAGGCGGCAGCGGCAGAAGCCGCCGGCAGCGAGGCGCAACCGGCCCAGGCCGGCGGCTGGTTCCCGCATGCCACCCACCGCCCGCAGCCCTACCCGGCCGTGCACAAGCCCGCCCCCAAGCAGCCGGAGGCCAACCCGACGCTGCATCTCCGGGCGGCCGCCGATGCCCGGCGCGAGGCACCGGCAGAGGCCGGCCAGGGCCAGTATCCGGCCTTCGTCCCGCCGCCGGCCGAAACCACCGGCTATCGGGGCGACCCGGCGCAGACGGCCCAGGGTGCGCCCGGCGGCTACGCGGTGCCGCGCGGCCAGTCGGCCGACGAGCGCCAGCAGGCGGGGCTCGGCCTGTTCGAGCGGATGCGCGGCTTCGCCCGCAGCCACGGTCTGGGCGCCGGCGAAGCCGGCTACGAGCGCCCGGCCCAACCGCAAATGCGCCGCGAGCCTGCGATGGTCGACGACGCGCCGGGCCAGCGCCAGGGTCAGCCGCAAAACCAGGACGAGCGTGGCCGAAACGCTACGTCCAGCCAGGATGAGCTCGGTGATATCCCCGCCTTCTTGCGCAAGGAGCGCGTCGACAGCTAAAACCGGGCCTGTTGAGAGGCTAGTTTCAAGTCTTCTCCTAACAGGCAGTAAAAAACTACTTTTTGGTTTCCCCGTTTGATGGTATGAAAGCCGGAAGCGGGGAAACCGCCTTTTTCGCGGCATCGTGTGGCGCCGTCCGGCGACGCGCCGGTGAAAAAGGACGGGGGACCGGCACCGCTGATCAATCGGACGTGGCACGCGCGATGCACCACGTCGCCAACGGTATCAGGAACGGGCCTCATGCACGCTTTCGACCCGACGACCATCCCCGAAAACCGGACCGACGACGGTGCGCCAGCGGCTGGCAGCGCCCAGCGCACGCTCGGTCACGCCATCAGCTGTGTCGGGGTCGGCCGCCATTCCGGGGTTCGCGTGGGTCTTACCCTGCACCCCGCTCCGGCCGGCAGCGGGGTGCGCTTCAAGCGCAGCGACCGCCCCGGCAGCGCCACCCTCAGGGCCTGCCCCGGCAATCTCGTGATTGCCGACCACGCCCTGGTGCTCGCCGACGAGGACGGCACGCGCATCGCCGGCGTCGAGCATGTCAGCGCCGCATTGGCGATGACTGGCATCGACAACGCGGTGATCGAGGTGAGCGGCCCGGAACTGCCGGCCATGGACGGCAGTGCACAGCCCTTCGTCTTCCTCATCGAATGCGCCGGTGCGCTGCAGCAGGCCGAGCCGCGGCACCCCTGCCCGCAGCCCTCGCCGCTCGAGCTCGGCCGCGGCCAGGCCATGGCGCGGATCGCCCCGGCCCGCGACGGCCGGCTCACGGCGGACATCACCGCCACGCCAGAGGCAGCCTACGGCCCGGCCGTCCACACGGTGGCCCTGACCCCCGAAGCACTGCGCCAGGAACTCGCCGCGGCGCGCCAGCCGCTGACCACGACGGCCCTCGAGGCAGCGCAGGAACGTGGCCTGATGCGCGGCGTATCGCTGGAGAACACGCTGCTCCTCGACGCTGCCGGGCCACGCAACCCGGGCGGCCTGCGCTTTGCCGACGAGCCCGCGCGGCACGCCAACCTCTTGGCGCTGGGTGCGCTGGCGCTGCTCGGCGGCCTGCCGGCTGTCCAGTTGGTGACCCGGGGCGCGAGCCACGCGCTCCTCGCCCGGCTCATGCGGCAGTGCGGCAGCGGCCGCCCGGCCTCTGTCGTCACCCCGGCGCTCGGCGCGCTGTCCGCGAACCAGTTCGCCGGCAGCCAAGCCTGAGCGGCAGTCATCGAGGCGCGTATCAACCGCAGCGTTCAATCCAAAGTTGATTTTTTAGCCCACGCCCGTAAAATCATTGGACGACGGTAGCGTGTTCTTGCACCTTTCGCGCGGTGTGCTTGCCGGGTGTCGGACACCCTGGGATAGCGCCCGTGCTGATGCTCTAACCAGCGTTGGACGGTCTCGGCCGATGGTCGGGGCAATAGTCTATCATTGAGACCATGAGGGAGTTTCGGTCGGCATGGCGGACGAGCGCACGCGCAGCCGGCGGCGCTGGAACGAGTGGTTCGTCGACCGGCAGTTCTACGAGCGCGGCATCGACGGCGGCCGCATCGTCTCGTTGAGCCGACGCTTCCAGCTGCTCCTGGCGACGATCTTCGCGTTCAGCATCATCTCGAGCGTCGCGCTCGTGGCCGCCGGTGTCCATGGCTACTGGCTCTACGAGGCGCAGGCCAGCCGGCTGGCCGAACTCCAGGCCGGACGGCAACCGCTCGGCGAATCTGCGGTGGCCAGCAGGGACGGTAGCGAGCCCGCGCCCGACGGTGAGCCCTGGCGGGCCCAGCTCGCCGAACTCCGCGCCGAGCTCGCCGATGCGACGAGCGCCAGCGCCGCAGCCGCCGGCCGGGCCGAACGCGAAAGCGCGGTGCTCCGGCGCGAGCTGGAACAGGTCGAGGCGGCCAATGCCGAGGCCCGGGCGCAACTCGCCACGAGCCGCTCGCGGGTCGCTGCGCTCGAGGCCGAGCTCGGCATGATCGACCCGGTCGAAGGCCTGATCGACGAAAGCGGTCAGCCCTGGGCCGGGCTCGAGGCCGTGACCCCGGACGATCTCAGGCTTCTGGGGATGGAGCTACGCTTGGTCGAGCGCGAGCGCGACGGCGCACGGGCCCAGCTCGATCGTGCTCTCGAGCAGGTCAGCGAGCTCGAGGCGGCCCGTGCCGAAACGGCGCTCGCCGTGGACGATCCCCAGGTCGCCGCACGCCTCGCCGACCTCCTCGCCGAGCGGGACACCGCCATCGCGGCCAACGCGGCGCTCGAGGATCGCCTCGCCGAGCTGGAGATCGCCTACGCGGAGCTCGAGACGACGGCCGCCCGAACCCGCGAGGATCTGCTCAACCGATTGGCCGCTGCCGACGAGCGCACCGTCGAGGCCGCGATACTGGAGGAGCAGATCCGGGACCTCGATCGTGACCTCGCCGAAAGCCTGGGCGAGCGCGACACGCTCGCCGGCGCCGCCCGCGATCTGGAAATCACCCTCCGCGACGCCGAAGCGCGCTCCCACGATCTAGAGGCCGAGCGTGACGCCCTTCTCGCCGAGCGCGACCGCCTCGACGCGACCCTGCGCACCACCGAGGCGACCGTGATCGAGCTCGAGGCCGAGCGCGAGACAGCGGCAGCACAGAGCGAGATCATGCAGGCGACGATCGCCGAGCTGCAAAGACAATTCGCGGCGCGCGAGGCCGAGCATGACAGTTCGCGCGCCGAGTTGGATGCGTTGGCCACGGCCCATGATGAAGCCTTGGCCGAGGCCGACGCGGCCGAAGAGGCGATGGCCGAGTTGGAGCTGGAGCTCGCCCGGCTGACCTCGGCCCGCGCCGCCGATCAGATCGCGCTCACCACGGTGCTGGGCGAACGACGCGCCCTCGAGCAGGAGCTCGGCGCCGCCCGCCAGCTGCCGGCGGTCGCGGCCGAGACCACCGCCGAGTCTGGCGCCG
>SLRI01000010.1 GCA_007131045.1 Rhodospirillales bacterium | reverse complement strand
TGGCGGGCGGGAGGGTCGGCGGGTCGGCTCAGCGGGTGCTGGCGGTGGCGCCCACGGCGGGCATCATGATCCGGCTGGGCGGGACATGCGCCCAGCGGGTGGTGGCGTTGACCGTGTAGTAGGGGGTATAGTTGGTCACCCGGTCGTGCGGCAGCACGGCGTTGGTCAGGTTGTCGAGGACGACGGCGGTGTCACGCTTGTAGACGACCAGGACGGCATGCGCGAGGTTGCGGATCTCGTCCTGGACGACGGCGAGCCGGAGTTGGTCGTCGGGCACGCCGAGCAGCTTGAGCGAGACGTATTTTGCGATCGCGTAGTCCTCGCAGTCGCCCGAATTCTTGAAGAACTCGAGCGGCGAGGCCCAGTAGTCAGACTTGCCGTAGACCGCCCAGTCCGAGCGGTAGCGCCACTGGTTGACGAACCGGTTGACCCGGGTGACCTGCTCTTGCAGCGGTGCCCCTTCGAGCTCGACCAGCAGCTCTTGCCAGAGCTGCACCCCACGGCTCGGGCAGGCTGCCGGATCGCGGCGGCAGGCGGCGTAGACCGGCATCTCGCCCTCGATCCGCTGCAGCACCGCCTGCCACTGGCGCAGCCCGTCGTGGCTGTCGGCGCGGATCTCGGCGGTCTTGAACAGGGCAACCGGCAGTGTTGCCTGAGCGCCGGCGAACGGCAAGAGCGAGAGCAGGGCGGCAAAGAGCCAGTGGCGCATGGGGCGCATGGAACGCATGGCGTGTTCTCCGACTTGTTCGTGCACCCGACCAATGGGCGCCGTGGCAAGCGCAGGATGACCGTCGCTGATGAAAATCCGGTTTCGGCAATTGGTTAGCCGGCGTTAGGGCACGCCTCCCCGTACGCCCGGGGCGGTGGTCTCGGGATTTTCCCCGCCGGGCTTCAGGCGCAGCACGTAGCCGATGATCTCGGCCACGGCCTGGTAGTGCTCGGGCGGGATCATCGCGCCCAGCTCGACATTCTTGTGCAGCGCCCGGGCCAGGGGCGGGTTCTCGACGATCGGCACCTCGTGCTCCCTGGCGATCGTGCGGATCCTGAGCGCCACGTCGTCCATTCCCTTGGCCACCACCCGGGGGGCCGCGGTCACGCCGCTCTCGTAGCGCAGCGCCACCGAGAAATGGGTCGGGTTGGTGACCACCACGGTGCTCGTCGGCACCTCGGCCATCATCCGCTGCCGGGCCTTTTCCATGCGCAGCTGGCGCAGCCGCTGCTTGATCATCGGATCGCCGTCGCTCTGCTTGTGCTCGTCCTTCACGTCGCGCCTGGACATCCGCATCTGCTTCATGAACTCGAAGCGCTGGTAGGCGTAGTCGAGGCCGGCGACGACGGTGAGCGAGGCGGCGATCGTCGCGATCACCCAGAGCGCCGTCTCCCACAAGAAGCCCATGGCGGCGGTGACCTCGAGCTGGCCGGCCGCCACCAGCCGCTGCAGGTTCGGCCAAACGACAGCCACCCCGATCGCCGCCATCAGCGTGATCTTGACCAGGCCCTTGAGGAACTCGACCACGGATTTGAGCGAGAACAGCCGCTTGAAGCCGGCAACTGGCGAGATCCGGTCGAGCTTCGGCTGCAGGTTCTGGGTGCTCCAGAGAATGGCGTTCTGCAGCGCCGGGGCCGTGATCGCCGCCACGGTGCTGACCGCGAGCGGCACGGCCAGGGCGAGGCCGAGGATCGCGATGGCGCGCAACAGGCCGCTCGAGAGGGCCGGCCCGGCGAGGCTCGGATCGCCCGCATGGCGCAGATAGTGGCTCATCGCCCCGGCCGTATCGCGCATGATGACGGGAAGCGCGATCGCCAGGGTCAGCGTCGCCGAGCCGATCAGAAAGAAGTTGCTGACCTCCTTGGAACTCGCGACCTGGCCCTTCTGGCGGGCGTCCTCGAGCTTTTTCGGGGTCGGCTCCTCGGTTTTTTGCGATTGGTCCTGATCTTCGGCCATCGGCGCCTCCTAGACCGGGTCGAGCCAGGCGACGCTGGTGGTCAACAGCCCGGCGGCGAGCTCGATCACCGTGCCGAGCGACAGCATGATGATGCCCAGCGCCAGGGCGATCTGCAGCGGCATCAGGACGAAGAGGACCTGAAAGGACGGCATCAGTCGGTTGAGGACACCGAGGATCAGGTAGAAGATCAGGCTCAAGAGGACGATCGGGGCAGCCATCCTCAGCCCGGTCTCGAGCGCCCGCCCGCCGAGCCGCACCAGGATTTCGACCAGTGCTGCAACGTCGAGCGACCGGCTGATCTCGATCAGCACGAAGCTCGCGGTCAAGGCCTGGAGGATCATCAGGTGAGCGTCGGCGACGACGATGATCACCAGGGCCAGGGTCGCCAGGAAATTGCCGGTCAAGGTGCCTTGGGTCGCCTCCTGGGGGTCGAAGAAGGCGGCGGCGGCCAGGCCCGACTGCATGGCGATCAGCGCCCCGCCGAAGTGGATGGCGAACATCACGAGGCGAATGATGGCGCCGATCAAGAGGCCGCAGGCGACCTCGGCCATCACCAGAAAGGCTATGTTCAGGGCTTCGGGCGGCGGCAGCTCGAGCCGGCCGCTCATCGGCAGCCCGACGAGCAGGGCGATCGCAAGGGCGATGCCGAGCCGGGCGCGGGAGAGCACGTAGGGCTCGCCGAAGGCCGGCAGCACCATCAAGGCGGCACCGATCCGGCAGAAGACCAGGCCGACCACCAGGATCTCGCGGGCGAGAAAGCTGTCGATCGCGATCATCGCGGCGCCCGCGGCAAGGCGGGCTTTCCGCCCGGCTCAAACATCGGCGCCGGCGATCTTGGCGAAGACGTCGATGGTGAAGTCGGTGAGGGTGGCGAGCATGAACGGCGTCGCGACCAGAAGCGTCAGGAAGATCGCGATGACCTTGGGCACGAAGGTGAGGGTCATCTCCTGGACCTGCGTCAGCGCCTGCAGCAGCGAGACGACGAGGCCCACCGCGAGCGCCACGAACATCACCGGCGCGCCCACTTTCAGCATCACCCAGATGGCTTCCCGGCTCACCTCCTGGACCACGATCTCGCCCAACATCGAACGCCTTTCGTCGCTGTTTCGGCCGGTGCCGGTCAGATCGGCATCCGCATGATTTCCTGGTACGCGGTGATCATCCGGTCGCGGACCGCGGTGACCTTCTGCAGCGAGAGCTCGGCCGCGGTGACGGCTTCCACGACTTCTTGGATGCTGGCCGCGCCGGTGACGCCGGCGATGCTGGTGGCTTCGCCCTGCCGCAGCGCACCCACGGCCTGCTGCAGCTCGGCCTTCAAGAGGGCATCGAAGCCGCTGCCCGCGGCCTTGCTCGCGGTGTTGCCGGTGATCTCGCCGGCGGCGGCACGGTAGGCGGCGAGGGCCTGGCTCGTGGCACCGATGCTCATCGTTCAGGCTCTCAGCGCAGGAGATCGAGGGTGCGCTGCAGCATGCCCTTGGCCTGCTGCATGGCGGTGAGGTTGGCCTCGAAGGAGCGTTGCGCCTCGCGCATGTCCATCAGCTCCACGAGCGGGCTGACGTTCGGGTACTCGACGTAGCCCTGGTCGTTGGCAGCCGGGTGCGAGGGCTCGAAGCGCAGCTCGAACGGGCTCCTGTCCTGGCCGTAGCGGCGGACCTGGACGAGCTCGGCACCGGTCGCCCGGTCGAGGGCGTTGGCGAAGCTGATGGTCTTTCGCCGGTAGGGCTCGCCGTCCGGCGTCTGCGCCGTCGACTGGGCGTTGGCGAGGTTCTCGGAGGTGACGCGCAGCCGGGCAGACTGGGCGTGCATGCCGGCGGCGCTGATCCTGAGCGAGGTTTCGAGGTTCATCGATGGTCTCCTTCGGTTCAACCGCCGCTGCCGATGGCGGTTCGCATCAGCCCGACATACTTGCCGTAGACGCTGGTCGCGAGCTGGTAGCCTCGCTCGGCCGCGCCGAGCAGGCGGATCTGCTCCTCGAGGATTACGGCATTGCCGGAAGGGGCGATCTCGAAGCCGTCGAGGCGCTGGCGGCGTGGGCTAGTGGGTGGTGTCGGCGATGCTGCGATGTGGTCGGCCCGGCTGCGCTCGAGCCGGACCGGGGCCACGCCTCTCGGGCTGCTTTTAACGGTGCTTTTCAGGGCGCTGGCGAAATCGGGCTCGACCAGGTCCTTGGGGCGGTAGCGGGGGGTGTCGGCATTGGCGACGTTCTGTGCCAGGACGGCGTGGCGGCTCTGCAGGAAGCTCGCCTTGGCGGAGAGGAGCTGGAAGAGCGGCGGCAGGCTCGCGGCCATGGCGGGTATCCTCGTGCTGGTCGGCTCGAACGAGTGGGGACGCTAGCGCATCACGGTTAACAACGGCTTAAGGCCAGGGGCCGCATGGTATGTTTCGGCCATGGTCTGGCCGTTTTGCTGGAGATCGGCTAGGAGCAGCCGAAACGGGCGAACAGGGAGAGCAGCGATGAGCGACTTCACCAATCGGTTCGGCGTGACCGACAAGCGGGCGCTGGTCACCGGTGCGACCAAGGGCATCGGGCTCGAGATCTGTCGCGTGCTGGCCGATGCGGGCGCCGATATCGCGGCTGTCGGGCGCGATGCCGCCGGGCTCGACGAGGTGGTTCGGGCGGTGGAAGCCGCCGGCCGGCGGGCGGTGCCGATCGAGGCCGATCTGGCGACGGTCGAGGGGGCGGAGGCGGCGGCCGAGGCCGGGCTCCACGCCTTCGGCACGATCGACATCCTGGTCAACAATGCCGGGATCGCACTGGTCGACCCGTTGCTCGAGACCCGTCTCGAGGACTGGGATCTCACTATGGCCGTCAATCTTCGCGCGCCCTTTATCGTGGCGAGAGCCGTAGCGCCGCAGATGATCGCCCAGAAGGCCGGCAAGATCATCAATATCAGCAGCCAGGCCGGGGTGGTGGGACTGGACGACCATGGCGCCTATTGCGCGTCCAAGGGCGGCCTCAACATGCTCACCAAGGTGATGACTTCCGAGTGGGCGAAGCACAACATCCAGATCAACAGCGTCTGCCCGACCGTCATCTTGACGCCGATGGGCGAGAAGGTGTGGGGCGATCCGGCCAAGGGTGACCCGATGAAGGCCAAGATCCCGGCCGGCCGGTTCGGCAAGCCGATCGAGGTGGCCGACCTCGTGCTCTTCCTCGCGAGCTCGGCCTCGGACCTGATCAACGGCCAGGACCTCCTGATCGACGGCGGCTACACCGCGCTCTGACCCGCCAGCCGGGCGGGCCCGGCACCCCGCTCAGGCGTCCGCCGTCGGGCCCGACGGCCGTTTCGCTTTTTCTCGCCCCTCGTGGAGACGCCGGCGATCCGGATCGCCGAGCGCTGCGTGCTGATCGCGCCACGAGACCGTCGATCGGACGGTCGCCTGAGCTGATAACAAGCCGACGCGGGTTCCGCACCCGCGAGTCGATCAGGAGGTTCGAGCATGATATTTTCCCGTCGATCGTCGATCGAACGCCACCTGCTGTGCGGCCTCGCCGCAGCGCTGGCCCTGCCGGCTGCAGCCCAGGCCGACTGGCAGCCCGCGCGGCCCATCGAGTTCGTGATCCAGACCTCGCCCGGCGGCGGGTCGGACACCTATGCCAGGCTCTGGATCAGCATCATCGACAAGTACGAGCTGTCGCCCGTGCCGATCACGCCGGTGAACATGCCCGGCGGGGCGGGTGCCGTGGCGATGACCCATCTGTTCATGCAGGCGGGCGATCCGCACTACATCACGCCGACCCTGAACAGCCTGGTGACGACGCCGCTGCAGCAGGAGATCCCGGTGATGTACCCGTCGTAGGATCTGACGCCGATCGCCAATCTGGTGATCGATCCGTTCCTCCTCTGGGTCCATCCGGACAAGTTCTCCTCCTGGGAAGACTTCCACGCCGCTTGCCGGGCCGATCGGATGACCGGGATCGGCACGGGTGCCCGGCAGGAGGACGAGATCCAACTCGAGCTGTTGCAGGTGGCGGCCGGCTGCGAGCCGTTCCGCTACGTGCCTGTCGGTGGCGGCGGCGAGGTGGCGACCGGGGTCGCCGGCCAGCAGCAGGACATGAACGTCAACCAGCCGGCCGAGGCGATGCCGCACTATCCCGAGCGGCTGATCCCGATCGTGGCCTTCGCCGAGGAGCGGTTCGACGCCTTCCCGGATGTGCCGACGCATTACGAGCTCGGCATCGGCACGGACGGCGACGGGCGTTATGCCGAGCTCTTGAGTCTCGAGCACGGGCTGCACCAGATGCGCGGCATCATCGGTCCGCCCGACATGCCGCAAGAGGCCGTTGCCTGGTATGCCGATCTTTTCGAGAAGGTCTGGGAGACGCCGGAGTGGCAGGCGTTCATCGAGAACAACGCGATGACCCCGATTTTCATGGGCCCGGACGCGTACAAGGAGTGGCTGATGACCTTCGAGGACAATCATGCGTCCTTGATGACCGAGGTCTTCGGCTGGGATCTGCGTCCGGATCTGCGGCTGCGCTGAGCCTTCGAGCCTAGGGCAGGGGCTCCGGCGTCTCCGGGGCCCCTTGCCGCTTCGACCCCTGATGACTGTGCGCCGTGCCCGGGATCCGCTTCGCCATGCGTGACTTTTTGACGATACGGACGGTCGAGATCGTCGTCTGCCTCTTGCTCCTGGGCCTCTCGGTCCGGGTGATGATGGAGGGCGTGCGGCTGGGGGCCGGCTGGAGCGAGCGTGGGCCGCAGTCCGGCCTCTTTCCGTTCGCGCTGGCGCTGATCATGGCCCTGGGGCTCGTCACCGTCCTGGTCGCGGCCTGGCGGGAGCGGGCGACAAGGCCGTTCTTCGAGGCGCCCGAGGAGTGGATCGATCTCTTGAAGGTGGGGGTGCCGGCGGGGCTCGCCATCGCCCTCACCCCGACGCTCGGACTCTACATCAGCTCGGGTCTCTACGTTTTCGCCTTCATGGCCGGGTACGGGCGGTTTTCCTGGCTGCAGGCGCTGTTCGGCGGGCTCCTGGTGCCGGCCGGGCTCTATCTGCTGCTCCGCTACGGCTTCAATATCGCGATGCCGATGAGCCCCTGGTACCGCCAGGGCATTTTGCCGTTCTGACCGCCCGCCGCCTGTCCCGCCACCTGTCGATCTGGGAATCTCGATGGAAGCGCTCGACCTCCTGCTCATCGGCTTCGCGCAGATCGCCGATCCGTCGCGGATGGGCTTCGTCCTCTTGGGCGTGGTCCTTGGTCTTTTGGTCGGGGTCATTCCCGGGGTCGGCGGGACGACCGGTGTGGCCATCCTGCTGCCGGTCACCGTCTATCTCGAGCCCTTGTCGGCGATCGTCATGCTCGCCGGCATCTATTGGGGGGCGATGTACGGCGGGCTGATCACCTCGATCCTGTTCGCGGTGCCGGGCAATCCCTGGTCGGTGGCGGTGATGTTCGACGGCAGGCCTCTGGCGATGCAGGGCAAGGCGGCGCTCGCCATGTCGGCGGGCTTCGTCGTCTCGTTCGTCGGCGCCTTGATCGCGGCCATTCTCTTCACCTTCTTCGCCCTGCCGTTCGCCGAACTCGCGCTGAGCTTCGGTCCGCCCGAGATGTTCGCCGTGCTGTTGATCGCGTTCGGCACCTTCATCGGGCTCGGCGGGGCGCCGGCCAAGGCGGCGATCATGATCGCGGCCGGCTTTCTCCTCTCGACCGTCGGCTTCGACGTGGTCACCGGCCAGCCTCGGCTCACCTTCGGCACCATCACCCTGATGCAGGGCTTTCACTTCGTGCCGATCACCATCGGGCTCTTCGGCCTGGGCGAGGTGCTCTACAACGCGTCGGAGCGCTACAAGGTGCAGATCGAAGAGATGACCCGTGCGGCCAAGCTCGGCTTTCAGGACGTTCTCGAATCCGTAAAGGCGCTGTTCCGCCATTTCTGGCTGGTCGTCTTCTCGTCCCTTCTCGGTTTTTTCACCGGCGTCCTGCCCGGGGCCGGGGCGACGCCCGCCTCCTTCATGTCGTACGGGGTGGCGCAGAAGCTCTCGAAGCACCCGGAGCAGTTCGGCAAGGGGGCGATCGAGGGGGTGATGGCACCCGAGGCCGCCAACAACGCGGCCGGCACCGGCTCGATCCTGCCGATGCTGGTCCTGGGCATTCCGGGCTCGCCCACCGCCGCCATCCTGATGGCCGGGATCTTCATGTGGGGCTTCGTCCCCGGCCCCCGGCTGTTCGTCGAGCAGCCCGAGTTCGTCTGGGGCTTCATCGCGAGCCTTTATGTCGCCAACGTGGCGGCGGTGGTGATCTGCCTGACCGCCACGCCGCTTTTGGCGCTGATGCTGCGCACGCCCTATGCGATCTTGACCCCGATCATCGTCGTGCTCTGCATCGTGGGTGCCTTCGCGATCCAGAACTCGATGCTCGATGTCTGGCTGGTGCTGATCTTCGGGGTGCTCGGCTTCGTCTTGCGCAAGCTCGCGTTCCCGCTGGCGCCGTTGGTCGTGGCGCTGGTGCTGGGGGCGCCGACCGAGCAGGCGCTCAGGCAGAGCCTGATCATGAGCGACGGCTCGATGCTGATCTTCTTCGAGCGGGCGATCTCGGGGCCGTTGACGGTGGCCGCTCTCCTGCTCTTGTTCCTGCCGCTCTTGCAGCTGCTCTGGCGCAGGTATCGCGGCAAGCCCGATGCGGCGGCCGCGGCCAGCTCCGGCTAGGGCCGCTATTTCAACAGGAGGACCGGCAGGTCGGTGCCTTCGATCACCTCACGGCTTGCGCCGCCGAGGATGATCTCGCGGCTGCGGCTGTGGCCGTAGGCGCCCATCAGCATGACGTCGGCGCCGATCGCCCGGGCGTTGCCGTAGAGCTCCTGGCCGATGCTCTTCTTGTGCTCGAACTGGTGGATGCCGGCCTCGATCCCCCACCAGGCGAGGTAGTCCACGAGGTCGCGGGCGGAGAGCTCCGGGGTGCCGTCCTCGACCTGAAGCACGCTCACCGCATCGGCGTGCTGCAGCAGCGGCAGGGCGGTCGAGATCATTCGCGCGGATTCGGTGCTGCCGTTCCAGGCGACGGCGATGTGCGCGCCCAGGCTCGGGCCCACCGGGCCCGGCGGGCAGAGCAGCACCAGCTTGCCGGCCTGGAAGAGGGCGGCTTCCAGAGTCTTGTGGTCGTGCCGCGGGTCGCCGTCCGGGCGCGGCTGGGGGACGGCCACGACATCGGCGAGCCGGCCCCACAAGCCCACCACCGTGGTGTGGCTGCCGCGCCTCTCGTGCCAGCCGATGGTGACCTTGCCCTGGGCGGCAGCGGGGTCGTCGGCGAGCGGCAGGTCCTTGGCCTTCACGTAGTCCTCGAACATCCGCCGGGCCCCGCGCTCGCGTTCGTCGGCCTCTTGATCGGCCAGTTGATCGACCGAGCGGCGGGTGGCCCTGGTCACCATCATGCTCTGCGAGAGGAACTCGGACGCCGGCGGCCGGGCGTGGACCACGTCGATATGCGCCAGCGAGCGCCGGGCCAACGCCAGGGCGTGGTCCAGGACCCCCGTCTCGCGCGGCTCGCCGCGCATCGGCACCATGATTTTCCTGACCGTCATGCTCGCCTCCCTTGTCCTCGGCGATCAACAAGTAGCGTGGCGAAGGGTGCCGTCTAGGCCTCGCTGCGGCACTCCTCGAGGGTGACGTAGCAGGCATCGAGGCCGAGATAGTCCTCCTTGCGGCAGGTGAGGATGATGATCTGCTGGCGGCCGGCTGCCTTTTCGAGGATCGCCTTCATCCGGTTGAGCCGGACGGCGTCGGCGTAGACCAGGGCGTCGTCGAGGATCAGTGGCGGGCTCTCGCCCGTGGTCTCGGCCAAGAGGTCGCCGATGGCGAGGCGGACGAGGACGGCGAGCTGCTCGCGGGTGCCGACGCTGAGGCCGTTGAAGGGCTCGCTCCGGCCGTCGCGCTCCAGCCGGTCGAGCTGCAGCCCGGCCGGCTCGAAGCCGAGGCCGGCATCGCCCAGGAGCTGGCGGAGATAGGGGCGCACGCGGGCCTCGAGCGGGGCGACGAGCGCGTCCTGGCGGGTCCGGTCGACCGCAGTCAGGGTCTCGTCGAGCAGCCGCCAGGCTTCGGCCTCGGCGAGGCGTCGGGCATAGAGCCGCTCGGTGCGCTCGAGGGTGCCGGCGAGCTCCGCCTTTCGGGCGCCCACACCCTTGGCTCCGCGGCCGCGCAGCTCGGCCTCGAGGTCGTGCACCTCGCGGTCGAGCTTGCGCCCCTCCTCTTCGAGCTGCCGGAGCCGGCGCTCGGCCTGCTCGGCTGCGGTCTTCGCCTGCTCGGGCTCGGCTCGGGCGAGCTCGCGCTCGAGTGCGGCGGCAGCGGCGGCCGCACGGTCGGCGGTGGCCCGAGCGGTGGCGATGGCGGCGTCGAGCGCCTGGTCGTCCAGCGCGTCGGCCGCGATCGCCTGTTGGTCCTCGAGATTGGCGATCTCGCGCTGGAGCCGAGCCTCGTCGTTGCTCCGCGACTTGGCCGCCTTGCCGAGCTCGCTCTCGGCGTCGGCCACTTCGCGCGAGCGCTCGCGCAGGTCGTCGAGGCGGATCCGGGCGGCGCCCACCGCGTCGTCGGCCGCCGCCACCGCCGCTTCTAGTGCGGCCTCGTCGCTCTCGACCGAGAGCTCGACCGCGGCCAGGGCGGCGAGGCGAGAGCGGGCCGCTGCGGTGGCCGCTTCGAGGGCTTCGCGGTCCACGACGCCTGCGGCCGCGAGCTGGTCGGCGAGCCGGGTTCTGGTGGCGGCGGCGTCGCGCTGGTGGGCATCCTTGGCGGCGAGGCGGCGGCGGAGTTCGCCGATGGTCGCGGCATGAAGGGCTTCGAGCCCGGTCGCGAGCTCTTGTTCGAGCTGGCAAAGCTCGGCCGCGAGCCCCGAGAGGCGCTCGCCGCCGGGGGTGACCTCGATCCGGCCGAAGCCGGCGAGCTCGAGCACGGCGGGGGCGGTGAGCTCGAGCTTCTGGCCCGGCGCCACCGGCGCGCCGGCCAGGGTGACGAGGATGGCAGGATCGTTCGGGTGCAGCACGAGGCGGGTGGCGATGGTGCTGAGCGCTGCCCGGTGCTGGCCGAGCGTGGTCTCCAGCTCTTCGAGCGCGGCGAGCTTTTCGGCCGTCACCGGCTCGGCTGCGGCTCTGGCCTCGTGCTCGAGGGCGGTGCTCACGGCCGCCCCGACGGCGGCTTCGGCGGCGGCGAGGCGGGATACATCGCGCTCGAGCCGCAGCTTTTGCGCCTGGCGGGCGAGGGCTTCGCGGCGTGTCTCCTGCGTCTGCAGCTCGCCGCGGGCGCTGTCGGTCGCCGCATCGGCGGCGAGCCGCTGCTGCCGCGCGTGCTCGAGCGAGGGCAGGGCGTCGGCGGCTTCCTCCAGGAGTTGGGTGCGCTCCCGCGTCTTGGCGGCGACCTCGGCGGCCAGCGCCCGGCGTTGCTTCAGCTGCTCTTCGAGCCGAGCGAGGTTGCTCTGCGCCACCAGCTGCTCGAGCGTCCGGGCCTTGGCCTGTTCCTGCAGGGCCAGGGCGTCTTGCAGGGTAGCCCGGCTCCGCTCCAGCTCGGCACGGGCGCGGCCGAGCTGGTCGGCGGCCAGCGCCGCCCGGCGGCGCTCGATGGTCTGGGCGAGGCGGTCGAGCAGGCCCTCGACCTCGCGTTCCTCGGCGGTGACCTCGTCGAGCTCGCGGCGCAGCGTGGCGACCGCCTTTTCCAGCTCGGCCAACTCGCCGCGCTTCTGGCCCCTTCCGGCGGTGAAGAACTGCAGGCTCTTGCTCTTGATCTCGGCCATCAGCCGGGCCGCCCGCTCGCCGCGGCCGAGGCTGGCGAGCTCGCCGGCCAGCGCCGGCTGGAGGGTGCGCAGCGCCGTCGGGCTGGCCTGCAGCCGGGGATCGAAGGTGGTGCCCTGGTCGACCCAGAAGAGCCCGGCGAGGCCCATCTGCTCGGTCTTGGCGGCCCCCCGGCCGGGCCAGTCGAAGGCGAGCAGCCGGGCGAGCTCGTTTTCCGCGGCATCGCCTTCGAGCGTGCCGTTCGGGCCCTCGAGCTTCACCCCGCCGCGGCGGAACTGCTTTTCGAGGCGAAAGGTCGCATCGGCGATGCGAAAGGCGACGGTGACCGCGGGGGTGGTGTTGCGGCCCTGCGGTTGGCCCAAGGGCTGGATAGCATCGCGCGCCTCCCCGCCGGTGTTGTGCTTCATGAAGAAGGCGCGCTTGAGGGCATCGAGCAGGGTGGACTTGCCGTCCTCGTTGTCGCCCGAGACGACGGTGATGCCGGTGGCTGCGGGGCGGACGACCCAGCAGCCTTCGAGCTTGCGGAAATCCTCGACGACGAGTTCCAGGAGCCGCATCAGCCGCGCTCCAGGCGCTGCCAGGCGGCGTGCAGCTGGCGCAGCGCCAAGGCCGCCGCCGGGTCGTCGGAGCGCTCCAGCCGGTCGGCCACCTCGGCCACCAGCGGCTCGCCGGCGAGTGCCGCGCGGTCGGCCTCGCTGGCCCTTGTCACCAAGCCGTCCAGCCGGGTTTCGAGGTGGCGGACCCGGGCCTCGAGCCGGGCGAGCCCGGCCTCGAGCGCCGCCGTGCCGGAAAGGTCGAGGCCGCCCTCGAAGGTCTGGCGGAGCACGGTGTCGCCGGGCCGGGGGAGGTCGGCGAGCAGGGCTTCGAGCTGGTCCTCGATCGTTTCGGCATCGGCGCCGTGGCCGAGATCGAGGGTGCGCGCCTGCCAGACATAGCGGCCGGTGGGATGGCGCTCGACCAGGGGCATCCCCCCCGGCTCGACCAGCGTCACCAGCAGCGCCTCGCCGACACCGCTATTGGTGAAGCGGTCGGGTTCCGGGGTGCCACTGTACCAAGTGCGGGGTGTGATCTTCAGGACCGAGTGCCAGTCTCCGAGCGCCAGGTAGTCGAGCCCGGCGGTCTCCGCCCGGTCGAGGGCGATCGGGTTGGGGCTCTCGGCCGCTTCGTGCAGGAACTCGCGGACGGCGCCGTGGGCGACGCCGACCTTCAGCACGCCGGCCGGAATCCCGGCGGTGTCGAACCAGGCGGTGGGGTCGCCGGTGAGGTGTTTTTGCGTCAGCGGGGCCGGCAGGACGACGAGCCGGCCGTCCATGAGCGAAAAGGGCTCGGGCCTGGTCAGCACGTGGACGTTTGGCGGGCAGTCGCCCGAGCCGGCGAAGCGGTCCCAGACGCCACCGGGCCGGGCCGGATCGTGATTGCCGGGGAGGAGCAGCCAGAGCCCGGCGAAGGGCTGCATCCGGGCGGTCATCCGGCGCAGGTGGCGGGGGTCGAGATGCTCGGATTCGAGGATGTCGCCAGCGACCAGGACGGCTGCGACCTCGGTATCGCGGGCGAGTGTGGCGAGCCGCTCGACCGCCTCGAACCGGGCTTCCCGGAGCACCGCCCCGACATCGCCCGCGAACCGGCTGAACGGTTTGCCGAGCTGCCAGTCCGCGGTGTGCAGGAGCCTGATCGCCATGGCCTGCTAGGTGCCACGTGGCGGCCGCTGGATCAACCGTCGCGCGTGAGCCCCTGAGCTTCGAGATTGGCGAGGTAGTTCGCCCAGAGCGACTCCTGGTCGCGACCCATGCTGTAGAGGTAGCTCCAGCTGAAGATGCCGGTCGAGTGGCCGTCGTCGAAGACGATGCGCACCGCGTAATTGCCGACGGGCTCGAGCCGGACGATGCCGACGCCGCGCTTGCCCGGGACGGTCACTTT
>SLRI01000536.1 GCA_007131045.1 Rhodospirillales bacterium | reverse complement strand
AGCAACGAGACGATCAAGCAGGCGGTGATGGCCGGCCTCGGCATCGCCTTTCTCTCCGCCCACACCGCGGCGGCCGAGCTCGCCGACCGCCGCGTCGTCACGCTGGACTGCGAGGGCCTGCCGGCAATGCGCCAATGGCACGTGGTCAAGCACGCCGAAAAGCGCCTGCTGCCGGCGGGCCGGGCCCTCTGGCGCTTTCTCGTCGACCGCGGCGCCGACTACCTGCCGGCTCTGCCCGACGGTATGGCCGCTACGCCTTCGCCGCCACGACGATGATCTCGACCGTGTAGTCGGGGGTGGCGAGCTTGGCTTCGCCGCAGGCTCTGGCCGGCGGGTTCTCGGGATCGACCCAGGCATCCCAGACCGCGTTCATCTCGGCGAAGTCCTTCATGTCGGCGAGCCATATCACCGCCTGCAGGAGGCGCGACTTGTCGCTGCCGGAATCCGCGAGCAGCTCGTCGATCTTCGCCAGAATGTCCTTCGTCTGTTGCGTAACGCTGGCCCCGGGCGTGCCGACCTGGCCAGCCAGCCAGACCGTTCCGTTATAGCTCACCGACTGGCTCATCCGCGGCCCCTTCTGGAGCCGAACGATGTCGCTCATCCCTTTTCCTCCCCGCTGGGTGTTTCGTGACCGGTTCCTAGTCACCCACGGACGGCTTGGCCATCCCGAAAGCCGCCGAGCAGGGTTACGAGGTTGTCGCCGAGCTCCGGGCAGAGATAGCCGCCCTCCTGGACGATCACCGTCGGCAAGCCGAGCTCGGCGCACATGCCGCCGATCCGCCGGAACCCCTCGGTCGTCACCTCGAGCCCGCCGAACGGATCGCCGGCGAACGCATCGAGCCCGGCGGCGAGCACCAAGACATCCGCACCGAACGAGCGGATCTGCTCGATCCCCCGGCCGAGGGCCAATAGAAACCCGTCATCCCCGGTGCCGAGCGGCAGGGGCAGGTTGAGATTGGAGCCGAGGCCCGCTGCCTCGCCGCGCTCGTGCGCATGCCCCCAGAAGAACGGGTAGAAGCCGTGCGGATCGACATGGACCGAGACGGTGAGCACATCACCGCGCGCATAGAAGACACCTTGCGTGCCGTTGCCGTGATGCAGGTCGACATCGAGCACCACCGGCCGCCGCCCGGCGGCGAGGCAGCGGACTGCGGCAATCGCACTGTTGTTCAAAAAGCAGAAGCCCCCCGCCATGTCGGCATAGGCATGATGCCCGGGCGGCCGGCAGAGCGCATAGGCGGCGGGTGCGCCGGCGAGCACCAGATCGGCAGCGGCCACCGCCGTCTGCGCGCTCCAATAGGCGGACTGCCAAGTCTCGGGCCCGATCGGACAGGCCGTATCCGCCTGATGATAGCCGGCGCGGCCCACCGGATGGTCCGGATAGGTTGCCGTCCGCCGGTCCGGGTGGACATTCGGGATCACCTCGGCCGACGCACCGGGCAGGCCCTGCCACTCGCCATGGATCGTCTGCAGAAAGCCCAGATAGTCCGCCGAATGAACCGCCGCGATAGGGCCGATGCCATGGTCCCGGGGTGCCTCGACCACGAGCCCGAGCTGATGCACACCGGCCAGCAGCGCATCGATCCGTGCCGGCTGCTCGGGGCTCGGTTGCGGGCTACCGCGGACCAGGAACCGCTCGGGATCATGCAGTCGCTGCGCTTCGTGAAAGACGGCCCTCATGCAACCTCGCCCAGGGCGGCGAAGGCCGCCCCATCGAGGAAGGCTGGCCGCTCGTTGTCCGGCAGCACGAAGCCGAGGCGCTGGTAGAACGTGCGCGCGCCGCTGTTGCCGTCGAGGACGAGCAGCGTCAGGTAGGCGGCACCCCAGTCCGCCGCGGCATCGCGGCTGACCGCCGCGAGCAGCCGCCGGCCGAGCCCCCGGCCGCGCGCCTCGGGTGCCACGTAGAGGTCCTGGACATAGACCCCTGGCACCCCGCGCATGGTCGAGAAGGTCGGGAAATAGCAGGCGAGGCCGACGCCGCTCATGCCTTCCATCGCGAGCATCGACCACAACAGCCGGTCGGCCCCGAAGCCGTGCCGCAGGATCGCGGCCTCGGTCGACCGAAACTTCTCCTCCTCGCCCAGCGTCAGGGCCAGCGACCGCAGCAAATCCACGACCACCGCCGCGTCCCCCGGCACCGCCTGGCGTATCTCGATGCCCGGCATCAGCCGTCGCCGGGCAGGGTCGCGCAGTCACGACCGCGCAGCGCCAAGGCCACGCTCTCGCCCTCGGCGAACGGCCGCTCGTCGATCATGTTCACCGCCTGCAGCTGCCGCTCCCCGACCCGCACGAAATAACGCGCCGCCTGGCCCTGGTAGTCGACCGTCTCGACCACCGCCGGCACCGTCACCGTGCCCTCGGCGGCCGCCGTGTCGGCTGCCACGAGCTTCAGCTTCTCGGCCCGCACCACGAGCTTGGCCCGGCCCCCCTGCTGAACGCCTCTGGCCCGCTCGATGGGCACGGCGATGGCGCCGAAACCGTCCACGTCGAGCACAACCACCGCCGCGCCCACCTCTTGCACCCTGGCCTCGACGATGTTGGCCGCGCCTAAGAACCGGGCCACGAACTCGGTGGCCGGGGTGTTGTAGACCGCCTCCGGCGGCCCCGCCTGCTCGACCCGGCCGTCGCTCATGACGATGATCTGATCCGACATCGTCAGCGCCTCGGCCTGGTCGTGGGTGACGAAGACGCTGGTGACGTTGATCTGGTGCTGAATCCGCTTGAGCTCGACCCGCATGTCTTCGCGCAGATTGGCATCGAGGGCGGAGAGCGGCTCGTCGAGCAGCAGCACGTCGGGTTCGATGACGATGGCGCGCGCCAGGGCCACCCGCTGCTGCTGGCCGCCCGAAAGCTCCTTGGGGTAGCGGTCGGCCATCTGCGGCAGCTGCACCAGCTCGAGCGCAGCCTTCACCCGCCGCTCGATCTCGGGCTTGGCGACGCTCCGATAGCGCAGCCCGAAGGCGACATTGTCGAACACACTCTTGTGCGGGAAAAGCGCGTAGTTCTGAAAGACGAGGCCGAGATTGCGTTTGTGGATCGGCACGTCGTTGATCCGCCGGCCCTTGATCCGGATCTCGCCGGCGGTCGGATCGAGCAGGCCCGCGATCATCCGCAGCGTGGTCGTCTTGCCGCAGCCCGAGGGACCCAGGAGCGTGACGAAGCCGCCCTCGGGAATGGTCAGCGACATCGGCTGAACAGCGGTAAAGCTGCCGAACGACTTGGCGACATCGACGAGCTCGACGGCGGGCGTGCTCAAGGGCCATGGCTCCGATCAGTGAAGGGGGCGCCCCGCGACGATGGCGGGGCGCCCTGAAGAAGCCGGCTCAAAAGCCGCGCTGGACCCGGCTGAAGGTCTCCGACCATTCGGCCTCGTTGCCGTTCCAATAGGCCGGCTGCGCAAAGGTGAGACCGTCGAGCGTGCCGGTCGGATCGAAAGCCGGCAGGGTCGGGATCTTCTCGCCCAGATCGACCTTCTGCGGATCGAGTGCCGGCGGGTAGTTCTGCCCCTCGGCGACCGCGATCGAGGTCTCGGGTGCGAGCATGAAGTCCAAGAGCTCCTCGCAGGCTTCCATCGGCGAGCCCTTGATCACGAACAGGCATTCCTGCCAGCCGAAGCCGTT
>SLRI01000021.1 GCA_007131045.1 Rhodospirillales bacterium | reverse complement strand
CTCGACCAGGTGCCGCTGCCGCAGTTGCGCGGGCCGGACGAGCTGCCCGATCATCCAGTCGTCCGGCAGATGCGCCAGGTGCAGAACTACGAGGACCACTTCAGGGACGAGGAGCAGGTCCGCACCGCGATCGCCGCCTACTACGGCATGGTCTCCTTCCTGGACGACAATATCGGCCAAATCCTCGGGGCTCTCGAGGAGGCCGGCCTCGAGGGCAGCACGACCGTCCTCTACACCAGCGATCACGGGGACAACCTCGGTGCTCGGCAAATGTGGGGCAAGTCGACCATGTACGAGGAATCGGCGGGCGTCCCGATGATCCTCAAGGGCCCGGGCGTCCCGGCCGGCAAGCGCGTCCAGACCCCGGTCTCGCTGGTCGACAGCTACCAGACCATCGTCGAGGGGGTGGGCCTCGCGCTCGACGAGCGCGAACGGGCGGAGCTGCCCGGCAGCTCGCTGCTCGAGCTCGCCCATGGCGCGGATCACGACCGGACGGTGCTCAGCGAATACCACGCCGTGGCCTCGATCACCGGCACCTTCATGATCCGCTTCGGCCGCTACAAGTACGTCCATTTCGAGGGCTACCCGCCGCAGCTCTTCGATCTCGAGAACGACCCGCTCGAATGCCAGGACCTCGCCGGCGATGACGGCCACGCCGCGGTGCGCGCCGAAGGCGACCGGCGGCTGCGCGCGATCTGCGATCCGACGGCGGTCAACGCCCGCGCCTTCGCCGATCAGGCCCGGCGCATCGAGGCCTTCGGCGGGGTGGAAGCCGTCAAGCGGTCGGGCAACTACCCCTACACCCCGGTCCCCGGCGAGGCGGCGCGAATCACCTACTGACGCCTGGAACCCTGCGCGCGCCCAGGGGTTTGTCGGTCGTTGAAACACACAACAAGGGAAGGTGTGACATGGCCGGCGAAAAGGACAAGATGAAGGGCTCCGTGAAGGAAACCGCAGGCAAGGTGACCGGCAACGAGCGGACCGAAGCCGAAGGCAAGACCGACAAGGCCAAGGGCGAGGCGAAAGACGCCGCCCAGAGCGCCAAGGAAGGTGCCAAGGGTGTCGGTGACAGCCTGAAGAAGGACTGAACCATCTCCGCCGGGCGGCAACGTCGTCGACGTCGCCGCCCGTGCGGCTGGGGCAAACAACGGCCTTTAGTGGCCGCTGCTTACCGGCGCAGCCGGGTTCCCGTGCGATGCTCGTACCAGCGGGCGAGCGCGGTGTGGTCGACGCCGGGCTCGAGGCTGGTGCCGGCCAGGCGCCAGATCTCGGCGGCCACTCGGCTCAACGGCACCTCCGTCTGGGTCGTCGTGGCCAAGGCCAGCGCCGCCGTCATGTCCTGGACCAGCTGGTCGAGGGTGGTGCCGGAGTTGAACCGACCGGTCAGGACAAAAGGCTCGATCTCCTCGCGCGTCGCGTGGTTGCTGCCGGAGGCGAGGTTGAAGACCTCGATCATCAGATCGGGCTCGAGGCCGAAGCGCCGGCCGATCTGCATGGTCTCGATGGTGGCGGCAAAATCGGCTGCCGCCAGTAGGCTGTTCAAGGCGCGCATGGCCAAGCCAGAGCCGAGCGGGCCGCAATGCACCAGCCGTTCGGCCAACCGAGTCAACACGACGCCGGCCCGCTTCAGATGCTCGGCTTCACCGCCGGCGAGGACCAGGAGCCGGCCGGTGGCCGCCTGCTCGGGCCCGCCCGAGGCTGCGGCATCGATCAGTGCGACGTCGCGCTCGGCGAGTGCTGCACCCAGGGCCCGGCTGTCCGCGGGATTGCCCGGGCTGAGGTCGATGACAAGGCTACCGGCAGCCGGGTGGGCCGCCTTGATCACCTCGGCCGCGACCCGCACGCCGGGCAGCGCGGTCACCACGATCGGACAATCGACGACCACCGCCTCGGGCGAGCGCGAGCGGCGGATGCGGGTTGCCGGGAAGCGGTCGACGGCGGCCTGCCGGGCGTCGTAGACGGCAAGCTCCAGGCCGCTGTCGGCGAGGCGCCAGGCCATCTTGGCACCCATCCGACCGAGCCCGATGAACGCGACGCGCGGCAGCGCGCCTGACGGCTGCGGCGAGCCCGGCTGTTCGTCGACGACGTTCATCGTGGCCACCCCTCTTTGCGCCGCCCTTCTAATGTGATCGACAGGCCAGGTCACGCCCGAAGCGAACCCCGTCACCGAGATGTCGCGGCATTGTCAATCCTCCACCGCTGGCGCCGGGGCGAGATCGCTGCCGAACACCCCGCCGAACGTGCCGCGCCCGGGGTTCAACTCCTGGCTCGCGGGCCCCGGCGGCGCGCTCGGTGCCTCGGTCGGCGTCTCGGCCGGGGCGAGGCCGCTAGGGCCGAAGACGCCCTCGAAATCACCACGGCCCGGGTTGAGATCGCGCGCCGACGGGGCAGCGGCCGGTGTCTCGGGCGCGCCGAAGGCGGGGCCGGTGGGCGCCGAAGGCGGGGTTGCCGGCGCGAACTGACGCTGCCGCTCGAGCCGCTCCTCGAGGGCCGTGGCCTTGCAGCCGGTGGCGTCGTGCTGAACCGCATAGGCGGTGGCCAGGCCCGCACCGAGCACCACGAAGGCGGCGAGCAGTGCTGCCGGGTTGCGGCTGAAGAACGCCGCGAGCCCGCTCGTGCCGCCGGCGAGCCGGCGCCTGGTGTGGCTCTGCCGGGCTTCGTTGAGCAGGGCCACGACGAGCGAGAGGAAGATGATGATGACGGCGAGGGCGGAGATCGAGGGATCGATGCCGAGCCGGACCTTCTGCGCCACCTCGACCGTGAAGGTGTTGTAGAAGGAGATGGTGAAGACCGTGGTGTTGTAGTTCTCGAAGCTGGCGAGGAAGGCGATCACCGCCGCCCCGCCGATCGCGGGCTTGAGGAAGGGCAGGAGAATCCGGCGAAAGGCCTGGGCGTTGCTGGCGCCGAGGTCGAAGGCCGCGTCCATCAGCTGGTAGTCGAAGCGCTGCAGCCGGGCGAGGAAGACCAGCATGCAGTAGGAGGCGATGAACGAGGACTGGCCGAGCACGGTGAGAAAGAGGCCGTCGTAGAAGAGGCCGCCATAGTCCATGCCGAAGAGCTGCGCCGCGCGGTCCCAGAACAGCACCGTCGCGATGCCGAGCACGACGCCCGGGATCAGGATGGGGGTGATGAACAGGGCGTAGGTCCCCGAGCGCGCCCGATGGCTGACCTGGGTGATGAACAGCGCACCGGCGAGACCCATGGTGACGGCCAGCAGCACCACGCCGATGCCGATCATGACGCTCGAGCGCAGGCCCTGCATCAGCCGCTGGTCCTGGAACAGCCGGACGAACCACTCGAAGGTCAGGCATTCCCAGGGGCTGATCCGGGGAAAGGCCGAGCTGTTGAAGGCGGTGATCGACATGATCACCAACGGCCCGAAGAGATAGGCCAAAAACAAGAGCAGGTAGCCGCCGATCAGCCATTGCGACCAGCGCAGGCTCATTTGCCGATCTCGCCCAGCCGCACCTTGAACAGGCGCATGATCACCAGCACCAGGATGGTGCAGGCGGCGAGCAGGATGAAGGCGTAGGCGGCACCGCGCGGCCAGTTCACGATCTCGAAGAAGTTGCGGTAGATCAGCTGGGTGAACCAGAGATTGGAAGGCCCGCCCAGGATCTGCG
>SLRI01000004.1 GCA_007131045.1 Rhodospirillales bacterium | reverse complement strand
CGGTCCTCGAGGTCGTCCGGGTCGATCTCGGTCTCGGGCACCACCCGCCCCTGGACCGAGCGCCCGGCCGCGTGGATGGTCTGCGGTGAGCCGCTCACCAGGTGGTGCCAATCGGGCAGGCCGCGGCCCTCGGCCAGCCGGCGGTAGGCGCAGGACGGCGGCATCAGGCCCAGAAGCTCGAGCCTCGCCGGCGAGAGCTTCGCACAAGCCGGCACGCGGCTGGTGCGGTTGGGGTAGTCGGTGCAGCGGCAGGTGCCGAGGTCGAGCAGCCGGCAGGCGACGTCGGTGAAGTAGAGCGTGTCCGGCTCGGCCTCGTCCTCGAGCTTGACCAGGCAACATCTGGCGCAGCCGTCGCAGACCGCCTCCCACTCCTCGGCCGAGAACGCCCAGAGTGGCCTTTCTTCCCAGAACCGGTCGCGCATCGGCTCAGCCGAAGATCACCGACGGCAGCCAGGTCGCCATTTGCGGGAAGGTGGCGAGCAGGGCGAGGCCGACGAGCTGGATGATCACGAAGGGGATGATGCCGCGGTAGATGTCCATGGTCGTGACCTCGGGTGGGGCCACGCCGCGCAAGTAGAAGAGGGCGAAGCCGAACGGCGGGGTCAAGAAGCTGGTCTGCAGGTTCATCGCGATCATCACGCCGAGCCAGATCGGATCGACGCCCATCATCAACAGGATGGGGCCGACGATCGGCACCACGACGAACACGATCTCGATGAAGTCGAGGAAGAAGCCCAAGAAGAACATCAGCGCCATGACGACGAACATCGCGCCGAAGACGCCGCCCGGCATGGCGGCCAGCACGTCGGTGACGATCTCCTCGCCGCCCAGCCCGCGAAAGACCAGCGCGAAGACCGAGGCACCGAGCAGGATGACGAAGACCATGCAGCTGATCTTGGTCGTCTGCTGCATCACCTCCTTGAGCACGGCCAGGCTCAGCTTTCGGCGCATCAGGGCCAGCAGCATCGCCCCGATCGCCCCGACCGAGGCGGATTCGGTCGGTGTCGCGATGCCGCCCAGGATCGAGCCCAGGACCGCGATGATCAGCATGGCCGGCGGCAGCAGCGCGGTCGCCACCTCCTTCCAGATCCGGGTGCCGACCTCGATCTGCATCGGCGGCGCGGTCTCCGGCCGCACGGTGGCGAGGATGATCTGCCAGGTGATGTAGAGCCCGACCAGCATCAGCCCCGGCAGCAGGGCGCCGGCGAAGAGGTCGACGACCGAGACCGGCTGCGGCGCGAAGTTGCCGAGTGCGAGCTGGGCCTGGGTGTGCGCTCCCTGGATGATGTCGCCGAGGATGACCAGCGCGATCGAGGGCGGGATCATCTGGCCGAGCGTGCCGGCGGCACAGATGGTGCCGGTCGCCAGCTTGGGGTCGTAGCCGGCCTTGAGCATGGTCGGCAGCGAGAGCAGGCCCATGGTGACGACGGTGGCACCCACGATGCCGGTGGAGGCCGCGAGCAGGGCGCCGACGATGGTGACGGAGACGGCCAGCCCGCCCCTGACCCGGGCGAACAGCAGGCCCATGGTCTGCAGCAATTGCTCGGCGATCCGCGCCCGCTCGAGCATCACCCCCATGAAGACGAAGAGGGGGACGGCGACCAGCACCTCGTTGACCATGGTGCCGAAATAGCGGGACGGCAGCCCGCCCAGGAGGCGGAAGTCGAAGATGCCGAACCACCAGCCGATGCAGGCGAAGACCAGCGACGTGCCGGCCAGGGTGAAGGCCACCGGAAAGCCCATGACCAGGACGACGCAGGTGACCGCGAACATGACGAGACTGAGGATCTCGCCGAGCAATGCTGCGCTCATCCCTTGATCTCGGCGATCGGGCGGCTGTCGACCGTAAAGCCCGGAAAGCGACGCAGCACGAGGATGCTGCGCCCGGCGAGCGACAGGCCCTGCAGCGCCATCAGCACGCAGAAGATCGGGATGATGGTCTTGAACAGGAAGAGGCCCCTCAGCCCGCCCGCCTCACGGCTCATCTCGAAGCGGCTCCAGGACGCCTGGACGTAGGGAATGCTGTAGTAGAGGACGACCAGCACGGTCGGCAGCAGCAGGCAGAAGACGCCGACGAGGTTGACCCACGCCTTGAAGCGCTCGCTCGCCGGGCGGTAGAAGACGTCCACCCTCACATGCCCGTCATGCAGCAGGGTGTAGGCGGCGGCCAGCATGAAGACCGCGCCGTGCATCCAGACATAGGTCTCCTGGATCCACACCCGGCCCCAGGCGAAGCCGTAGCGGGCGACGACGACGAAGAAGGTCGTGAGCACCATGGCCAGGGTCAGCCACGAGACGGCTCGGCCGATCACATCGTTGAGGCGATCGATGCCGCGCACGAGGCGGGCGAGAAAATGCATGGCTCATCCTGCACTTGGCCGAAAACCCCCAAAGCCCGCGGCAACAGCGGCCTCGCCGGCGCTTCTACACAGCAGCGCCAGCCAGGGCAACGCCGACCCGTGGCTGGCTGGAAGCGCCGGCGGATCATGCCCTCCGGGCGTTGCCGGGGTTCGGCCGGAGCAGCTGCCAGGCGAGATCGGGTCCGCCCAGAATCTCGACGAGCCGGGCGTCGTCGACATCGATCGCCCGGTCGAGGGCGGCGGCCGGATCGACCAGCCGGCGAAGGGCGCTCTCGGTCAGGCGCTCGATCGGTGTTTCGGGGTCGAGGCGCCGGGCCGCCCGGCCGAGCCTCGCCAGCCGGCGCGCATCGGCCTCGCGCGCCTTGACGGCGGCCACCCGCGCCGCCTCGGCCGCCGCCGAAGTCTCGGGCAAGGGTGCCACGACGCTCGTCATGGCGGCGGCGTAGCGCTCCCCGGCGATGCCCGCCGCGCGCTGGCGCAGCGCCTTCGACGCGCTGTCCGGAGGGGCTTCAGCAGCGGCTCGGCCGGCGGGACCGACCAGCTCGTCGGCCAGCCGCCAGAACGCGTCGGCAACCTCCTCGAGCGGCCGCTCCTCGGCCGTGGCGGCATCGGTGACACGTTGCTCGATCAGGGCCTGATGGTGCGCCGCGAACTGGTCGAGCAGCGGGCGCAGCCCCGGGCGGAGGGACGCCGGGGCGAGGTCGAGGAGCGACGGCACCACGGCAGCGGGCCGAACCGCCGCCCGGAGCAGCATTCCGGTCAGCAGACCCAGACGATCGGGCGGACCGGCCTCGGCCAGGGCGAGGATCGCCCGGGCGGTTTCCTTATCCTCCGCATCGAACGCGTCACGCGGCGGCAGCAGCCGGCGGTGCAACGGGACGAGTTCGACGGCGATGCCGAGCAGATCGGCGGCCCGAAGACGATCCGTCCGCTCCTCCGGCTTCTCGCCGGGCGGGCAATCGGCGGCCAGGAGCTCGGCTGCAGCCGGCCAAACGAGCGGGCCGGCCTCGAGAATGGCAGGCTCGTCATCGGCGGCCCGCCCCTCGATCAATGCCTTCGTCGCCTGCCCGGTGTTCGGCGGCAAGCCTTCGATGATAAGGCGGTGCCAGTCGCCGAGGCGGCCGCGGCCGATGCTGAACGGCCAGTCCTGGTCGGATCCGCGCGCCAGCGCCGCCTCGAACGGAACGGTCAACAGGCGCGGCAGGGTCAGCGGCCGCTTCGGCCGCAGCTGGCGGAGCCGCGGCCGCATGGCGGCCAAGGCCGGCT
>SLRI01000356.1 GCA_007131045.1 Rhodospirillales bacterium | reverse complement strand
TCGACCTTGTGCCAGTGCGAGCGCTCGCCGGCCCGGAGGAGGAAGTAGATCGCGGTGCAGGCCGGGCGCTCGTCGCCGGCCGTGGGGGCGCGGTAGGTCTCGACATAGTGGCCGCCTTCGGGGTGCGGGGCCATGCCGAGGGTCTCGATGATCGCTTCGGGGTTCATGCCTGAGCCCTCCATGGCTTGCTCCGGCATGGGCTTGCTCCGGCCGGCCGGGTTCGGTATCGAGGCGAACCGCAGCCGATTTTTCACCGTTACGCAAGCTCCCGTCGAGGAAGCCCCCCGTTCACGCCAGCCATTGGGGAACATCATGCGATCCGTTACCGTCGTCGGCGGCGGCCTCGCGGGCTCCGAGGCCGCCTTTCAGCTCGCAGAGGCGGGCGTTCCCGTTCGGCTCTTCGAGATGCGGCCGGTGCGGCGGACCGAGGCGCACCAGACCGACCGGCTGGCGGAGCTCGTCTGCTCCAACTCGTTCCGCTCCGACGACGCCATGGGCAATGCGGTGGGCCTCCTGCACGAGGAGATGCGCCGGCTGGGCTCGCTGGTGATGTGGGCCGGCGATAGGGCGAAGCTGCCGGCGGGTGGCGCTCTGGCCGTGGATCGGGACGTTTTTGCGGGTTTGGTGCAGGAGCGGCTCGAGGCGCATCCGCTGGTCGAGATCGTGCGGCAGGAGGTGACCGGGTTGCCGCGGGCCGAAGACGGACTGGCGATCGTCGCCACGGGCCCCTTGACGGCCCCTGCCCTGGCCGAGGCCATTCGTGCGGCGGGTGGCGAGGATGCGCTGGCGTTCTTCGATGCGATCGCGCCGATCGTGCACATGGAGTCGATCGATCTCGACGTGGCCTGGTTCCAGTCGCGCTACGACAAGGAGGGGCCGGGCGGCGGGACGGCGGACTACATCAACTGCCCGATGAACCAGGCAGAATACGAGGCGTTCATCGCAGCCCTGCTCGCCGCCGAGAAGACCAGCTTCAAGGAGTGGGAGGCCTCGACGCCCTATTTCGAGGGCTGCCTGCCGATCGAGGTGATGGCCGAGCGCGGCCCCGAGACCTTGCGCTTCGGGCCGATGAAGCCCGTGGGCCTGACCGATCCGCGGACCGGCCGGCGGCCGCATGCGGTGGTGCAGCTCCGGCAGGACAATGCCCTGGGCACGCTCTACAACATGGTGGGCTTTCAGACCAAGCTCAGGCACGGCGAGCAGGTCCGGGTGTTTCGGACGATTCCGGGCCTGGAGCGGGCGGAGTTCGCCAGGCTCGGCGGGCTGCACCGCAACACCTTCATCAACAGCCCGCGGCTCCTGGATGAGGAGTTGCGGTTGAAGGCGGCGCCGCATGTCCGGATGGCGGGCCAGATCACCGGCTGCGAGGGCTATGTCGAGAGTGCGGCCGTGGGGCTGGTGGCCGGAAAGCTGGCGGCGGCCGAGACCAAGGGCGAGCGGCTGGCGCTGCCGCCGGTCGAGACGGCGCACGGCAGCCTGATCCGGCACATCACCGGCGGCGCGGATGCCACCACCTTTCAGCCGATGAACGTCAATTTCGGCCTCTTTCCGCCGCTCGACCAGAAGGTGAAGAAGAACGAACGAAAGCGCGCCATGGCGCTACGTGCCTTGGCGGCGCTCGACGAATGGGGCAGAACGGGGCAGGCCGTACGCCTGCTCGAGGCGGGTGTCGGGTGACGGATAGGAAAACACAACATCTTGTGTTCCACGAACGATCGGACTACAAGGAGCGGGCAAGGCGATGCCCGTCCAAAGGCCGATCCGCTAGGGGATTGACGTGAAATTGTCGGCTGCCGAAGAAGCGTCCAAGACCGGTGGCGGCCTGCCGTTCCAGATCCGCGGCTCGTTGCAGACGCTGCTCTCGCTCAAGCTCTTGCGCCCCGACGATCCGGCCTTCTTTACCGCCTTGCTCGAGAAGGTGGCGCATGCGCCGGACTTCTTCAGGAACGCGCCGATCGTGCTCGACGGCGCTGCCGTCAAGGCCAAGTCACCCGACTGCCTGGCCCAGATCGTCGAGCGGCTGAAGGAGCATCGGCTGGTGCCGGTGGGCCTGCAGAACGGCTCGGCCGAGTGGAACGAGGCGGCCGTTGCGCTCGGCCTCGCGATTTTCGGTGCCGGCGGGGCGAGCACGGCCGAGCCTGCCGCGGTCGGTCGGTCGGGTTCGGCGGCCAAGGCCGCGAGCGCCCTGAAGCCGGCCGGCAAGGTGATCCGCGAGCCGGTGCGCGGCGGCCAGCAGGTGGTGGCGGCCGACGGTGATCTCGTCGTCATGGCGCCGGTCAGCGCCGGTGCCGAGGTGGCGGCCGCCGGCCATATCCACGTCTATGCGCCGCTCCGCGGCCGGGCCTTTGCCGGCATGAACGGCGACGAGACGGCGATGATTTTTTGCGAGCAGCTGCACGCCGAGCTGCTCTCGATCGCCGGGATTCATCAGGTGAGCGAGGAGATCGACACGCGGCTGCTCGGCAAGCGGGTGCGGGCGACGCTCGCCGGTGAAGGGCTGAAGCTCGAGCCGTTGCCTTGAGCGCTGGCCCTCGCCCGGGGCCAGCGCCTCGTTCGCCATGCCCGTCGGCGGTCTTGCCGCTGCACGTTACACCAGGAGGACTAGAAGTTGTCGAAGGTCATCGTCGTCACATCGGGCAAAGGCGGGGTCGGCAAGACCACGAGTGCCGCGGCACTCGGCACGGCCCTGGCGCTGCGCGGCAAGAAGACCGTGATCATCGATTTCGACGTCGGCTTGCGCAATCTCGACCTGATCATGGGCTGCGAGCGGCGGGTCGTCTTCGATTTCATCAACGTCATCAATGACGGGATCCGGCTCAACCAGGCGCTGATCAAGGACAAGCGGGTCGACAATCTCTCGATCCTGCCGACCTCGCAGACCCGGGACAAGGACGCCTTGAGCCAGGAGGGCGTGGAGAAGGTGATCGAGGAGCTCCGAAAGGAGTTCGACTACATCATCTGCGACAGCCCGGCCGGCATCGAGAGGGGCGCCTACATGGCGCTCTACCACGCCGACGAGGCGATCGTCGTCACCAACCCCGAGGTCTCCTCGGTGCGCGACAGCGACCGCATCCTCGGCATTCTGTCGTCCAAGTCGAAGCGCGCCGAGCACGGCGACGAGCCGGTCAAGACGCATCTTTTGCTGACCCGCTACGATCTCGACCGGGTGCAGCGCGGCGAGATGCTCAAGCTCGACGACGTGCTGGAGATCCTGGCGATTCCGGTGCTCGGTGTCATTCCGCAGTGCGGCTCGGTGCTGCAGGCCTCCAATCTCGGCATGCCGGTCGTGCTCGACGACAAGTCGAAGGCGGGTCAGGCCTACAAGGATGCCGCTTCCCGGCTGCTCGGCGACGAAGTCGAACTGCGCTACGTCAACCCGGAGAAGCGCGGTCTGGTGGATTGGCTGTTCAGGAGGAGCGCGTGAGGTTCTTCGACTGGTTCAGGCTCAGTCGTCGCCGTGACGATTCGGCCGACAAGGCGCGCGAGCGGCTCACCGTCCTCGTTGCCCTCGACCGGCAGGGCGGCGGCGGCCCCGACTTCCTGCCGCTGCTGCAAAAGGAGCTGCTCGAGGTGATCCGCAAGTATGTCGAGATCGACCAGGACAAGGTCAATGTCGACTTCCAGTC
>SLRI01000521.1 GCA_007131045.1 Rhodospirillales bacterium | reverse complement strand
CGACTGGTAATGCCTGAGCCCAGATCTCTCAGCGCAGAATGGTTGTAACGACGACAGCATTTCGGCAAGCTCGAGTGATCGGCAGCTTCTCGAATGGTCAAGTCCAGTACGGCAGGAGCGAGTCGTCGGTCGTCGATCAGCCAGAGGAGGGCGCATGGTCGGTGATGCCGAAGGGGCACTCAGGAGCGGCGATCTCGACGGGGCGTTGAGCGCCCTGCAGAGCGCGATCCGCGAGCGACCGCAGGACCGGAACCTCAGGGTCTTTCTCTTCCAGCTGCAGGCGGTGCGCGGCGATTGGGCCCGGGCCGCGAAGCAGCTCGACGTGCTGGTCGAGATGGACGCCCAGTTCGCGCTCTTCGCCCAGACCTGCCGGGCGCTGCTCGCGGCCGAGGCGACCCGTGCCCGGGTTTTCGCCGGCGCCGCGTCGCCCTCGTTCCTGGGCGAGCCGCCGGGCTGGAGTGCCAAGCTCGCCGAGGCCCTGGCCCAGGCGGCCCACGGGCAGCATGCCGCCGCCGGTGCCTTGCGCGAGGCAGCCTTCGCCGAGGCCACGGCGCTGCCCGGGCGGATCGACGGGCGGCCCTTCGCCTGGCTCGCCGATGCCGATCCGCGGCTCGGCCCGATCCTCGAGGCCGTGGTCGATGCCCGCTACCTCTGGATCCCGTTCGAGCGGATCAGGCGCATCACCTTCGAGCCGGTCACCGACTTGCGCGATGTGGTCTGGCTGCCGGCCCATTTCACCTGGGACAACCAGGGCGAGACCGTTGGCTTCGTGCCGACCCGCTATGTCGGCAGCGAGACCCGGCCCGAGGCCGCGTTGCGCCTCGCCCGCACCACCGAGTGGCGCACCCCTGAGCCGGGTGCCGCGGCAGAGGGCTGCGGCCAGCGCATGCTCGCCACCGACAGCGACGACGTGGGCCTCCTGGAATGCCGCCTGATCGAGCTCGGCGCCGATCTGCCGCCGGTGGCGCATGGCTGAGCTGAAACCGCGCGACCGGTTGCAGCCCTCGCTGCTCGACCGGCTGACCGACACCGTCCGCACCCTCGGCATCGAGCTGGAGCGGGCGCGCAGCACCCTCTTCGTCGAGGTGGATGCCACGATCGAGCGCAACTGGGCGATGCTCGCCGCCCGCGACCGCGCGGCACCGGCCCGCCTCGCCGCCGACGAGGCGGTCTTGCTGCCACCGGACCTGGTCGACCGAGCCGAGGCGGTGCTCGAGCTGCAGCGCCGCGCCCGAACGGGCGAGACCGATGGCGACGAAGTGGCGACCGCGCGCGAGACACTGCTGGCCGCTTGGCGCGAGGCCTGGCAGCGCGCCTATGCCCGGCTGCACGATCCCGAGCATCGCCGCGGGCCGCACCTCGGTGACACGGACCTCGCACCTTTCGGCCGGCTGGAGCCGGGTCTGCGCCAGCAACTGGAGACGGCCCTGCGGCTCGAGCAGCAGCATCGTTTCGAGCGGGTGCAGGACCGGGTGCTGACCATGGCCCAGCTGGAGGCCAGCGTGCTGCGCGACCTCGGCTGGCTGCTCAACACCGAGCATCTCGCCGCAACCCCCGAGGGCGGTGAGCGGCTCGACCGCGAGCGCTTCCCGCGGGTGGCAGAGAGCGTGCTGAACTACGGCACGCCCTCGATCGTCGGAGTCACGCTCGCCGCCCTCGACCGAGACCTGCAGCGTGGGCTGGCCGCGATGATGCAGGACGCCATCGTCGCCTTCGAGCCCCGCCTCGTGGCCGAATCGGTGGAGGTGCGGATGCTGGTCGACCCGGGCGAGGTGGAGCGGCGGACCTTGCGCTTCGCGATCGAGGCCGATCTCGCCATGGACCCGGCGCCGCTGCACCTCCTCTTGACCTCGGTGGTCGATCTCGACGACGGCAGCGCCGAAATCGGCAGGGCCGCCGACTGATGGACCGGCGAACGCTGGAGTTCTACGAGAGCGAGTTGCGTCATCTCCACGAGATCGCCTGGGAGTTCGCCCAGTCGCACGAGCGGGTCGGCTCGCGCCTGGCGCTCGCCCCCGACGGCTGTGGCGACCCTTACGTCAAGTTCCTGCTCGAAGGTGTGGCGTTCCTAACCGCCCGGATCCAGCGCCAGCTCGACGATGCGTTCCCCGCCTTCACCCGGCACCTCCTCGAGATGGTCCTGCCGGAGGCGACGGCCCCCACGCCGTCGATGCTGGTCGTCGGCTGCGAGCCCGACCACCGGCTGGGCGACCTGCAGTCCGGCTATCCGGTGCCGGCCGGCACCCGGCTGCTCAGCCGGCTCGGGCCGCACAGCGACACCCGCTGCACCTTCGTCACCGCCCACGCCGTCGAGCTCTGGCCGCTGGCCCTCACCAGCCTCGACTATCTCGGCCAGGCCGAGCTCGCGCGGTTCACCGGCGCCGGGCGCAAGCCCGCAAAGAGTGGCCTCAGGCTGCGCCTCGAGACCCCCGAGGGGGTGGCGATGGCGACTCTCGCCCTCGACCGGCTTCCAGTGTTCCTGCCTGCGGCCGGCCTCGGCCACCAGCTCTTCCAGGCCCTGGTCGGTCACGCCCAGGGGCTCGTGATGGTCGACCCGGCGGACGACCGGGTGCTCGCTTCCGGCCCGGCCGGGAGCATCCAGCCGCTGGGCTTCTCGGCCGAAGAGGCGCTGCTGCCGCGCCCGACCCGAACGTTCGACGGCTATCGGCTGCTGCGCGAGTATTTCGCCTTTGCGGAGCGCTTTCTGTTCGTCGCGTTCACCGACCTCGCCCAGGGCGTGCGCCGGGCGAGCGCTGACCGGCTCGACCTCGTGGTGCTGCTCGATCGGGAGTTCCAGGCGCTCGAGCGGGCGCTCGATCCGCGCCACGCCGTGCTCTTCGCCACGCCGGCGATCAACCTCTTCGAGCGCCGTGCCGGGCCCGTGCCGCTCGACCGCCAGCGAGTCGACCAGCACGTCATGGTCGACCGCCAGCACGACCACGACTACGAGATCTATCGCATCGACCGGGTGGAGGGCTACGGGAGCGGCGTCGAGCGGACCTTCTTGCCGTTCTTCGCCGCCGCGCCGGGTGCCGGTGGCGACGGGTTCTTCACGATCGAGCGCCGGCCAAGGCCGCTCGCGCATCAACGGCGGCTGCGCGGCACCGGCCCGCGCTCGACCGGCTACACCGGCGAGGACGTCTATCTCAACCTCGTCGACCGCGAGACCCGACCCTGGCCCGAGGCCCTCGACCGGCTCCTGGTGCGCTGCCTCTGCACCAATCGCGACCTGCCGCTGCACATGCCGCTCGAGGTCGGCGCCAGCCACTTCACCGCCGATATCGGCGCGCCGCTCGCGGCGATCCGGCGGCTGGCCGGCCCCACCACCCCGGGGCCGGCGCTGGCGACCGGCCGGGTGGCCTGGGATGCCGTCCGCCAACTCGGACTCAACTACCACTCGCTGGTCGATGCCGAGGCCGGTGGCGGGGTGGAGAGCCTGCGCCGCCTCCTCCACCTCCATGCCCGGACTGCCGCGGCCGACGCCGACGCCGATGCCTTGCGCGCCGTCACCACCGAGCGCATCGTCCGGCCGCTGCCGTTGCCGGGGCCGCTCACCTTCGCCCGCGGCCAGGCGATCGCCCTGACCTTCGAGGCGAGCGCCTTTCGCGCCGGCAGCGCCTTCCTCCTCGG